>NZ_BAAGVS010000026.1:0-67114 GCF_054780755.1 Modestobacter lapidis
CTGCCCGGGGGACCGGGTGGGAGAGTAGGACGCCGCCGGACATCTTTTCCCGAAACGGGGTCACAGCAACTGCTGTGACCCCGTTTCGTGCGTCCACTCCCGGCCCGAGAGGGCACACCCGGGCTGGTGGCCGTCAGCACCGGAACCACGTCCGGGCCGTCGTCTTCGGCGCGGAAGCAGAATCTCCGGGTCAGCGGCGGCGGTCGGGTGGAGCCGTCGTGGCGCCGACGTTGTCGGCCAGCCAGGCGTTGAGTTCCGTCAGCTGACGCCAGGAGCTGCGCACCCGGTCCAGTGCCTCCCGCTGGTGCAGCCAGTCGGCCGGTTCCCAGCCGCGGGCGCCGTGCAGCGACTTGTGGCGCAGCAGATCGATCCGTTCGTGGTCGGCGGGGTAGCCGCGCGGGGCGCGGATCAGCCGCTCGCCCTCGATCGACCAGCCGGCCGTGCGCAGGCGTTCGACCTCGGCGACGAGCCGAGGTCCCTGGAGCTCGTCGGCGACCGCACGGCGGTACCGGTCGACCTGGTCCGGCTGCAGGCGCCAGCATCCACCGGAGACCCACAGGCCGTCGGCGGACACCTGGACGTACATCGAGCCGACCCCGGCGCCGTCCTGGTGCAGCACCGCGCCCTGGTGGGTCTTGTAGGGCGTCTTGTCCTTGCTGAAGCGCACGTCCCGGTACGGGCGGAACACCTTCGGGGTCCCGAACTCCGGGGCCAGCTCCTCCACCAGCGCGAGCAGCGGTGCGCGGACCGATGACTCGTACCTGGCGCGGTTGGCCAGCCAGTAGGTCCGGCTGTTGTCGGCTTCGAGGCCCTCGTAGAAGACCAGACCCTCGTCGGGGAAACCGGCGAAGCTCATCAGGCGCCTCCCGCAGCGCCGGGGTCGGTGGGCTCCGGGTCGCGCAGCAGCGTCTGCCAGCGCGTCTCCCGGATGGTCGACGGCCCGGTGTCCAGCGTGCGGACCCACGTGTCCTGCGCCCAGCCGCCGCTCTGCAGGAAGTCGGCCGTCACCTCGTCGGCCTCGGGCAGCCACATGACCAGGCGGGCGGTCCCGTCGGCGCGGGCGAGGTCGGCGACCGCTGCGACGAGGCGGCTGCCGTGACCGCGTCGCCCCCACCGGGGCTCCACCAGGAGGGCGTTCACCTCGGCGGTCGGACCTTCCGGTGAGGACGCCTCGCCGACGCCCAGCTCGGCGGGCCCGTAGGCGGCGAAGCCGACCACGGTGCCGGCCTCCTCGGCCACCAGCACGGCGTGCGCCGGCGTCGGCGGCGACGCGATGGCCTGCCGCCAGGACGCTGCAGCGGCGGCGTCGTCCCACCCATCGAGGACGGCGGCCGGCAGCAGGCTGCGGTAGGCGGTACGCCAGGTGATCAGCTGGACCCGGGCGATGAGCTCGGCATCGGCCGGGACGGCGGAGCGCACGGAGACCTCGGCCCGTCCGGTCAGGCCGGGGCGCAGCGGTAACGGGTCCACCCGGGCAGCCTAGGCGGGCGCCGGTGAGCGGCGGACCCCACGGGGGAGGTCCGGAGCGCGAGCGTCGGACCCCCACGGCACCATGCCGGGTATGCACACCCCCGTCGAGCGGCTGCCCGCCGCACTCGCCCGGCGCATCGCGCTGGCCGCGCAGGGGTTCGGTGGTCCGCGGGTCACCGGGCCCGTAGGCGTCCGGCAGCTGTCCCGCACGGTGGGTCGGCTGGCCGTCGTGCAGATCGACTCGGTCAACGTGCTGTCGCGGTCGCACTACCTCCCCGCGTTCAGCCGGCTGGGCCCCTACCCACGCGCCGCGCTCGACTCGTTGTCCAACCGGCGGCACGACGTCTTCGAGTACTGGGCGCACGAGGCGTCGTTCCTCCCCGTGCGCCTGCAGCCCAACCTGCGCTGGCGGATGGCAGCGGCCGAGCAGCATGCGTGGGGCACCATGGTGCGGTTGCAGCGGGAGCGGCCCGAGTACATCGCCGAGGTCCTCGACCGGGTGCGCGAGGGTGGTCCGGTCAAGGCCAGCCAGCTGATCGAGCCGCGTCCCGACCGGCCCGGCTCGATGTGGAACTGGCACGCCGGCAAGGTCGCGTTGGAATGGCTGTTCTTCACCGGCGCGGTCACCGCGCGCGCCCGGACGGCGGGGTTCGAGCGGGTCTACGACCTGACCGAACGGGTGCTCCCACCCGACATCGTGCAGGCGCCCACACCGCAGCGGGCCGACGCCGTGCGTGAGCTGGTCCGCACCGCAGCCCGGGCCCTGGGGGTGGCCACCGAGACCGATCTGCGCGACTACTTCCGGCTGCCCCCGCGCGACGCCCGGGCGGCGGTCGCCGAGCTCGCGGAGGGTGGCGAGCTGGTGCCCGTGGACGTCGCCGGCTGGGGGCGGCCGGCGTGGCTCGACCCGCAGGCGCGCCGGCCGCGCTGGATCCGGGCCCGGGCGCTGCTGACGCCGTTCGACTCGCTGGTCTGGGAGCGTCCCCGGGTCGAGCGCATCTTCGGCTTCCGCTACCGGCTGGAGATCTACACACCGGCGGCCAAACGGGTGCACGGCTACTACGTGCTGCCCTTCCTGCTCGGCGACCAGCTGGTCGGCCGGGTCGACCTCAAGGCCGACCGGCAGGCCGGGGTGCTGCGCGTGCAGGCCGCGTTCGCCGAGCCGGGGGTGGACGTCGCGCTCGTCGCGGCCGAGCTGGCCGACGAACTGCGGCTGATGGCCGACTGGATGGAGCTCGAGGAGGTCGCCGTCGTCGACCGGGGCGACCTGGCCGCCGCTCTCGCGGCGGCCGCACGGGGAGCGCCCGCTGGACGCGCAGATGCCCCGGGACCGGCGGGCCGGTGAGTCGGGCCGGGTGCGTGCGTAGTCTCGCGGGCGTGCCAGCAATCGCTCGACCGAGGGTGCAGATCGTCGCGCAGACGCAGTTCACCCCGCCGGACGACGTGCCCTGGGAGACCGACGCGGACGGCGGGCAGGCGCTCGCCGAGTTCGCCGGCCGGGCCTGCTACCAGTCCTGGGACAAGCCCAACCCCGCGACCGCGACCAACGAGGGCTACCTGAGGCACATCCTCGAGGTCGGCCACCTGGCCGTGCTCGAGCACGGGACCGTGAGCATGTACCTCACCGGCGTCTCCCGGTCGATGGCCCACGAACTCGTCCGGCACCGGCACTTCTCCTACAGCCAGCTCTCCCAGCGCTACGCCCCCGAGCGGGACGCCGCCGTCGTCGAGCCCGGCGTCATCGCCGAGGACCCGGTGCTGCACGAGAAGTTCCTCGCCGCCGCCGAGGCCGCGGTGGCCGCCTACGACGACCTGCTCGAGGGGTTGGAGAAGCGCTTCGCCGACGTCCCCAACGCGACACTGCGCCGCAAGCAGGCCCGGCAGGCCGCCCGCGCGGTGCTGCCCAATGCCACCGAGACGCGCATCGTGGTCACCGGCAACTACCGCGCCTGGCGGCACTTCGTCGCGATGCGCGCCAGTGAGCACGCCGACGTGGAGATCCGCGAGCTCGCGGTGGCGTGCCTGCGGGAGCTGCAGCGGGTGGCCGGCAACGTCTTCGGTGACTTCCGGATCAGCGAACTGGCCGACGGAACGCATGTCGCCGCCAGCCCCCTCGTCGCCGAGGGCTGACCTCCCACCACCCGTGACCTGTTTCACCCACCACCCGTGACGAGGAGTCGACATGGCCGAGGTCGCCGTCCAGCAGCACGCCGCCGGCGCGGACGTGCCGCAGCAGGTCGACACGCAGTACGAGGACCTGCTCCGCCGGGTCCTGGAGACCGGCAGCCCGAAGGGCGACCGCACCGGCACCGGCACCGTGAGCCTGTTCGGCGAGCGGCTGCGCTACGACCTGTCCACCGCCTTCCCGCTGGTGACGACGAAGTCGGTGCACTTCCGGTCGATCGCCTACGAGCTGCTCTGGTTCCTCCGTGGCGAGGGGAACGTCAGCTGGCTGAAGGAGCACGGGGTGTCGATCTGGGACGAGTGGGCAGCCGAGGACGGCAGCCTGGGCCCGGTCTACGGCGTCCAGTGGCGATCCTGGCCCACGCCCGACGGCGGCTCGATCGACCAGCTCTCCCAGGTGCTCGACACCCTCCGGAGGGACCCGGACTCCCGGCGGATGCTGGTCTCGGCGTGGAACGTCGCCGCCCTGCCGGACATGGCGCTGGCGCCCTGCCACGCGCTCTTCCAGTTCTACGTCAGCGACGGCAAGCTCTCCTGCCAGCTCTACCAGCGCAGCGCCGACCTGTTCCTCGGCGTCCCGTTCAACATCGCCAGCTACGCCCTGCTGACCCGGATGGTCGCCCAGCAGGTCGGCCTGGAGGTCGGGGACTTCATCTGGGTCGGCGGTGACTGCCACATCTACACCAACCACCTGCCGCAGGTGCGCGAGCAGCTCTCCCGCGAGGTGCTGCCCTTCCCGCGGCTCGACATCGACCGCGCCGCCTCGCTGTTCGACCACGCCTACGAGGACTTCCACCTGATCGACTACCGGCACCACCCCGCGATCCGTGGCGCGGTGGCCGTCTGATGGTCCGGATGGTCTGGGCGCAGGCGGCGGGCGGCGTCATCGGCGCGGACGGCGCCCTGCCGTGGCACCTGCCCGAGGACCTCCGGCTCTTCCGCGCGCTGACCCTGGGCTCCACCGTGGTCATGGGCCGGCGCACCTGGGAGTCGCTCCCACCGCGGTTCCGACCGCTGCCGGGGCGGCGCAACGTGGTGCTCAGTTCCACGCTGGACCAGGACGGCACGGGCGCCGAGTTGGTCCGGTCGGTGGACGATGTCCTGGCGCTGGACGGCGACGTCTGGGTGATCGGCGGCGGTGCGGTGTACGGCGCGCTCCTCCCGCACACCGGCGAGGTCGTGGTCACCGAGGTCGACGTGCAGCTGCCGGGGGACAGCTGGGCGCCGCAGTTGGGCGCGGAGTGGGGGCGCGCCCGGCGATTCCCGGCCGAGGGGTGGCTCCCGTCCTCGGCCGACCTCGGCTTCGCGGTCTCGCTGTGGACGCGTGGCGGGGCGGCTCCGTCGACCGGCCCGGCGACGGTGCTGGCGGACGTCCTGCCCGGGGTGACGAGCGACCAGCGCAGTCCGGGCCCGCCCCGGGGCGGTCGGTAGATTCGTGCCATGACGTCCGACCCCGCCCGGCCCTTCGGGCGCGTGCTCACCGCGATGGTCACCCCCTTCGCCGACGACGGGTCCATCGACCTGGCCGGTGCCCAGGAGCTGGCGGCGCACCTGGTCGACCGGCAGGCGCACGACGGCCTGGTCGTCCTCGGGACGACGGGGGAGTCGCCCACCGTCAGTGACGGTGAACAGCACGCCGTGCTGAGGGCCGTGGTCGACGCCGTCGGCGACCGGTCGACGGTCATCGCCGGGGTCGGCACCAACGACACCGCGCACTCGATCGAGAAGGCCCGGTCCGCCGCGCGGCTGGGCGTCGACGGGCTGCTGGTCGTGACGCCGTACTACAACAAGCCCCCGCAGGCCGGCCTGCTGCGGCACTTCACCGCCGTCGCCGATGCCACCGACCTGCCGGTGATGCTGTACGACATCCCGCCACGGTCGGTCGTCCCGATCGAGGTGGAGACGCTGGTCCGGGCCGCGGAGCACCCGAACATCGTCGCGGTCAAGGACGCCAAGGGCGACCTCGGCGCGGTCATGTGGACGATGGCCCGCACCGACCTGGCCTACTACAGCGGCGAGGACATGCTCAACCTGCCGCTGCTGGCGGTCGGGGCGGTGGGCGTCGTCAGCGTCGTGGGTCACGTGGTCGGCCCGCGGCTGGCCGAGCTCGTCGCCGCCGTCGAGTCCGGCGACATCGTCACGGCGCGCGCGGTCAACCAGAGCCTGCTCCCGGTCTACACCGGGATCTTCCGCACCCAGGGCACGATCATGGTGAAGGCGGCGCTGCGCGAGCAGGGCCTGCCCGCCGGGCCGGTTCGCCCGCCCCTGGTCGACGCCACCCCCGAGCAGGTGGAGCAGCTGCGCGCCGACCTCACCGCCGGCGGGGTCGCGCTGTGACGGCGAGCCCCACCCAGCTGAACCCGCAGCCGCACCTCTCGCTGTCCCTGCCCCCGCCGTTGCCGGCCGGTGGCCTGCGGGTCATGGCGCTGGGCGGGCTGGGCGAGATCGGCCGCAACATGGCCGTGCTGGAGTTCGCCGGGCAGCTGCTGGTCATCGACTGCGGCGTGCTGTTCCCCGAGGCCGAGCAGCCCGGCGTGGATCTGATCCTCCCCGACTTCGGCGTGATCGAGCACCGCCTCGACGACGTCGCCGCCGTCGTCCTCACCCATGGGCACGAGGACCACATCGGCGCGATCCCCTACCTCCTGCGGCTGCGTGCCGACATCCCGCTGATCGGCTCGCGGTTCACCCTGGCGCTGGTCGCGGCCAAGCTCCGTGAGCACCGCATCGACCCGGTGCTGGTCGAGGTCGCGGCCGGCGACCACCACCGCGCCGGCCCGTTCGGGTGCGAGTTCATCAGCGTCAACCACTCGATCCCCGACGCGCTGGCAGTGGCCGTGCACACCCCGGCCGGCACGCTGGTGCACACCGGCGACTTCAAGATGGACCAGTTGCCGCTGGACGGCGTGCTCACCGACCTCGGCGCCTTCGCCCGGCTCGGCGTCGCGGGCATCGACCTGCTGCTGGCCGACTCGACCAACGCCGAGGTGCCCGGCTTCGTCACCTCCGAGCGCACCATCGGCCCGGTGCTGGACTCGGTGTTCGAGCGGGCCACCCAGCGGCTGATCGTCTCCAGCTTCGCCAGCCACGTGCACCGCATCCAGCAGGTGCTCGACTGCGCGGTCAAGCACGGGCGCAAGGTGGCCCTGGTCGGCCGGTCCATGGTGCGCAACATGGGCGTCGCGGCCGACCTCGGGCTGCTGCAGGTGGCCCCCGGTCTGATGGTCAAGCTGGACGAGGCCACCGCCATGCCGCCGGAGCAGGTGGTGCTGATCAGCACCGGCTCCCAGGGCGAGCCGCTGTCGGCACTGGGCCGGATGGCCCGCGGCGAGCACCACCAGGTCACCATCGAGGCCGGCGACACGATCATCCTGGCGTCCTCGCTGGTGCCCGGGAACGAGACCGCGGTCTACAAGGTGATCAACGGCCTGGCCCGGCTCGGCGCCACCGTGGTGCACAAGGAGACGGCGATGGTGCACGTCTCCGGGCACGCCCCCGCCGGCGAGCTGCGCACCCTGCTGAACGTGGCCAAGCCGCGGTACCTGATGCCGGTGCACGGTGAGTGGCGGCATCTACGGGCGCACGCGGCGCTGGCCGAGCAGACCGGGATGAGCCGCGACCGGGTGCTGCTGGCCGAGGACGGCGTCGTCGTCGACCTGGTCGACGGCAAGGCCTCGATCGTCGGCAGCGTGCCGATCGGCAACGTCTACGTCGACGGGCTCAACGTCGGCGACGTGGGGGAGGAGTCGCTGCAGGCCCGGCGGATCCTCGGCGACGAGGGGTTCGTCGCGGTCACCGTCGTCATCGAGCCCTCCACCCGCACGATCGTGCGCCCGGTGCACCTGTCGACCCGCGGCTTCTCCGACGACCCGGCGGCCTTCGACGCCGTGCTCGGGCTGGTGGAGGACAACCTGAAGCGCGCGCTGGCCGACGACGACGCCGACCCGCACCGGCTCTCGCAGGCCATCCGCCGCACTGTCGGCAAGTGGGTGTCCGACACCTACCGCCGCCGCCCGATGATCATCCCGACAGTCCTGGAGGTGTAGCCCGACGAGCGGGGGCCCGGAGGGTCCCCCGAGGAGGGTGGGCAGCGGCTCAGCGCCGCAGGGGGACGGCTCCTGGCCGCGGTCGGAGCGCGAAGCGTGACAGTGTGCACCGTTGTCCCGATGAGCGGGGGCCCGGAGGGTCCCCCGAAGAGGGACGGGTCCGCCGGCCGACGTCGCTACCGCACCACCTCGATCGCCTCGATACCCTCCTCCGCGGGCAGCTCGAACCCGAGCACCTGGGCGTAGAAGCTCAGCTCGCCGTCCAGCGCGGCGCGGATGTTCTCGGCCTTGCGGAAGCCGTGCTGCTCGCCGGGGAAGAGCAGGTAGGCGTGCGGCACGTCCTTCGCGCGCAGCGCGGCGACGATCATCTCGGCCTGCTCCGGCGGGACGACGGCGTCCTCGTCGCCCTGGAACACCGCCAGCGGGGTGCCGAGCGCGTCGGTGTGGTGGATGGGGGAGCGCTCGGCGTACACGGCCGCGCCCGACGGCCACGGCGCGATCAGCCCGTCCAGGTACCGCGACTCGAACGAGTGCGTGTCGGCGGCCAGCGCTGCCAGGTCGGCGACCCCGTAGTGGCTGGCACCGGCGGCGAACACCCCCGGCCGGAAGGTGAGCGCGGCCAGCGTGGTGTAACCGCCGGCCGAGCCGCCCCGGATGGCCATCCGGTCCGGGTCGACGCGCCCCTGCCCGGCCAGCCACCGGGCGCAGGAGACGACGTCGTCGAGGTCGGCGATGCCCCAGCGGCCCTGCAGCGCGTCCCGGTACCGCCGGCCGTACCCGGTGGAGCCGCGGTAGTCGACGTCGGCGACCGCGAACCCGCGCGACGTCCAGTACTGGACGCCGGTGTTCAGCACCGGGGACGCCGCGGCGGTGGGGCCGCCGTGCACCACGACCAGCAGCGGTGGCAGGTCACCCGCCGGCCCGGAGACCCGCGGGTTGGTCGGCGGGTAGACCAGGGCGTGGGCCTCACCGATGGCCGGCCCCCCGTCCGCGGGGTCGCCGGCCACGGTCGGGAAGGTGACGTGCTCGGGCCGGGAGAACCAGGCGGGGTCCAGCCCCAGGTCGCGGGCCGGGCGGAGGACCTCGGTCGGGCCGTCGTCGACGCCGGCGCGCAGGACCACCGGCTCGGATACCGGGCCGCCGGCCACGCAGACCACCGAGCCGCCCGCCGCGGTGAGCCGGCCGAAGGAGGCGTAGGGCAGGTCCACCTCCAGCGCCGTGCCGTCGGTCCGGTCCAGCACGGCCAGCCGGTCGGCGCCTTCCCGGCCGTACGCCAGCGCCACCCGTCCGTCGTCGAGCAGGGTGAAGCGGCTCTGCCCGAACACCCAGGCCGGGCCGCCGATGTCGGAGCCCGGGTCGAAGACCAGTTCCGGCTCGCCGCCGGGACGCCGGCGGTAGAGCGCCCACACGTCGGTGCGGTCGGCCAGGAACCACAGCGTGCCGTCGGCACCCCACACCGGCTGCACGACGGACTCCGGCCGGGCGCCGGACCGGCCGCCGGCGACCACCGTCTCGGTGCCGTCGGGCGAGCGGACCACCAGCTCGGCGGCGTCCCAGGGCATGTCCGGGTGCTGCCACTGCAGCCACGCCAGCGAGCCGTCGGGGCCCAGCCGGGGGTCGGAGACGAAGTCGGGGCCCGACACCAGCACGGTCGTGGTGCCGTCGCGCCCGATCCGCACCACCTCGTGGACGACATCGGCCGACGCGCCGCCGGCGGTGTGGGTCTCCCGGACGGCGACCACCGCGCCGCCGTCGGGGGTGACCCGCAGGTCGGCGTGCCGCACCCCGGCGGGCAGCGGCGGCTCGGGGGTCACCGCGACCGGCCCGGTGCTGCCCGGGTCGACCCGGTACAGGCGCTGGTCGGCGAAGTCGGTGAACCACACGGTGCCCGCGGCGACCGTCCACGCGGCGCCGCCGTACTCGTGCACTCGGGTGCGGGCGTTCCACGGGGCGGGGAGCAGATCGGTGGTGCTGCCGTCGGCCGACCGGCGCACCAGCACCGTCCGGCCCCCCTCGCTGGGACGTGACTCGGCCCACCAGACGTCGGTGCCGTCGACGACCACCTCACCGAGCCGGGCGGCCGCCCGGACCACCAGTTCCGAGGTGACGGGCGTCGGCCAGCTGCCGTAGGGGAGGGTCCGGGTGGCTTGGGTCACGGTCAGAACCGTAGCCAGCCGCCGGGCGGCAGGCACGGACACGCTGCCCCGCCTGCCTGTGCGACACCGCTGCCGCGGCTACCGTCGACCCATGCCTGCACGCGCGACGACGTCGAACCGTCGGCCGGCGCGCGGCGGAGGCGCTGCGCGCCCCCGTTCCGGAAGCTCTCCGGCCAAGAAGCGGCCGCCGGCCAAGCGTGGTTCCACCGCCGCCCGTCGCCCGGCGGCGCGCCCGAAGCAGTCCTCGCTGAGCGCGGGGGCCTGGCGGGCCGCCGCGGGCACCTGGTCGCTGCTCGCCCGCGGCGCCGGCGGGCTGGCCCGCTCGGTCGCCCGGCCCGAGGAGGCCGAGCCGCTCGCGCCGGAACACCGCAGGGACGGCGTCGGCCTGGCCGTGCTCGGGCTGGCCATCGTCATCGGCGCCGCCGCCTGGACCAACGGCATCGGCCCGGTCGGCGTGGCGGTGGCCGACGGCGTGCGGTGGGCCATCGGCTCGCTGGTCATGGTGCTGGCGGTCGTGCTGCTCCTGGTCGCCGTCCGCCTGCTGCGGCACCCCCCGCACCCGGAGACCCGTGGCCGGCTGACGATCGGCTGGTTGTGCGTGGTGGCCGCCGTGCTCGGCACCGCGCACCTGGTCGGCCCGGCCGCCGCACCCGAGGACGGGCGCACCGGCGCCGGTGGCCTGCTCGGCTGGCTGGTCGGTACGCCGCTGCAGGCCGGGCTCGGTGCCGTGGTGTCGATCGCGTTGCTGGTGCTGCTGGCCTTCTTCGGCCTGCTCGTGGTCACCGCGACGCCGGTGCACCAGGTGCCCGAGCGGCTGCGCGAGTTCGTCGACCGGAAGCTGGGCCGCGACGAGTACGACGACGACGAGTACGACGACGACCTCTTCGACGACGAGCCGGAACCCGAGCCGGAACCCCGGCCGCGGGCCCGCAAGAGCCGGCGCCCGGCCGCGGTCGAGGACACGCTGGACACCGGCCGGGTCGACACCGGTGCCCTGGACGAGGCGCCCACCGCCGTCGTGACGAGCCCGCCCGAGCCGGTGCAGCTGCGGCGGCCGATCGTCGACCGGACGGCGCCGCCGGAGGACCTGCCGCCGATCGACGAGCCGGTCCAGCTGGCGATCCAGCCGGTCCAGGGCGACTACACGCTGCCCTCGCTCAGCGTGCTGCGCCCGGGTACCCCGCCGCGGGAGCGGTCCAAGGCCAACGACGTCGCCATCGAGGCGATCCGCAGCGTGCTCGAGCAGTTCAACATCGATGCCGCCGTCGCCGGGTTCACCCGTGGCCCGACGGTGACCCGGTACGAGATCGAGCTCGGCCCCGCGGTCAAGGTCGAGAAGATCACCGCGCTGACCCGCAACATCGCCTACGCGGTCGCCAACGACAACATCCGCATCCTCGCGCCGATCCCGGGCAAGTCCGCGGTCGGCATCGAGGTGCCCAACACCGACCGCGAGACGGTCAGCCTCGGCGACGTGATGCGCTCCCAGATCGCCCGGCAGGACCCGCACCCGATGCTGGTCGGCCTCGGCAAGGACATCGAGGGCGGGTTCGTCTGCGCGAACCTGGCGAAGATGCCGCACCTGCTGGTCGCCGGTGCCACCGGTGCCGGTAAGTCCAGCTGCATCAACTCGCTGCTGACGTCGCTGCTGCTGCGGGCCACTCCCGACCAGCTGCGCATGATCCTGATCGACCCCAAGATGGTCGAGCTCACGCCCTACGACGGCATCCCGCACCTGATCACGCCGATCATCACCGACCCCAAGAAGGCCGCCACCGCGCTGGCCTGGCTGGTGGAGGAGATGGAGCAGCGCTACCAGGACATGCGGGCCACCGGGGTCCGGCACATCGATGACTTCAACAAGAAGGTGGAGAAGGGGGAGATCACCGCGCCGCCGGGCAGCGAGCGGGTCTACACGCCCTACCCCTACATCCTCACGATCGTCGACGAGCTCGCCGACCTGATGATGGTCGCCCCGCGCGACGTCGAGGAGTCGATCGTCCGGATCACCCAGAAGGCGCGCGCCGCCGGCATCCACCTGGTGCTGGCCACCCAGCGCCCCAGCGTCGACGTCGTCACCGGCCTGATCAAGGCCAACGTGCCCTCCCGGCTGGCGTTCTCCACCTCCAGCCTCACCGACAGCCGGGTCATCCTCGACCAGCCCGGCGCCGAGAAGCTGATCGGCATGGGCGACGCGCTCTTCATGCCGATCGGGGCGGGCAAGCCGGTCCGCGTCCAGGGCGCCTACGTCTCGGACACCGAGATCGAGGCGGTCGTCGAGTTCACGAAGCGGCAGGCCGAGCCCGACTACCGCGAAGAGGTGTTCACCGCCGCGGCGGGGGAGAAGAAGGAGGTCGACGAGGACGTCGGCGCCGACCTCGAGCTGCTCGTCCAGGCCATCGAGCTGGTGGTCACCAGCCAGTTCGGCTCCACCTCGATGCTGCAGCGCAAGCTGCGGGTCGGTTTCGCCAAGGCCGGCCGGCTGATGGACCTGATGGAGAGCCGCGGCATCGTCGGCCCGACCGAGGGCTCCAAGGCCCGCGACGTGCTGATCAAGCCCGACGAGCTCGAGTCGGTGTTGTTCATCCTCCGCGGCGGCGGCGAGTAGCAGAAGGACCCCGCTGCCCCCCACGCCTCGCAGGCTCGGCGCGGGCCCCTGCAGCGGGGCCGAACCTGAGTGCTGCCCGACCGACACCCGTTCGCCGACTAGGATGGACCGGTGCCAGCTCTGCCCAGCCCCGTTCCCTCCCCTCGCGGGCAGTCCACTGGCGACCCGGCCGTGATCCCGCCCGCCCCCCGCCGGGTCGCGGTGGTCACCATGGGCTGCGCCCGCAACGAAGTCGACTCCGAGGAACTGGCCGGCCGGCTGGCCGGCGAGGGCTACGAGCTGGTCGAGGACGCCGACGGTGCCGACGCCGTGCTGGTGAACACCTGCGGCTTCATCGACAGCGCCAAGAAGGACTCGGTCGACGCGATCCTGGCCGCCGGCGACTCCGGTGCCCGGGTGGTCGCGGTGGGCTGCATGGCCGAGCGCTACGGCGCCGAGCTGTCCGGCGCGCTGCCCGAGGCCACGGTGCTCGGCTTCGACGACTACACCGCCATCGGCGACCGCCTCGACGACGTGCTCTCCGGCCGCCCGCTGGTCCCGCACACGCCCCGCGACCGGCGCACCCTGCTGCCGATCAGCCCGGTGCAGCGCACCGCCGCGGCCGCCGAGGCCCCGGCTCTCCCCGGGCACGACTGGCTCAAGCGACGCCGGCTGGCCAGCGGCCCCAGCGCGGCGCTGAAGCTGGCCTCGGGCTGCGACCGCCGCTGCGCCTTCTGCGCCATCCCCACCTTCCGGGGCGCCTTCGTGTCCCGCCCCCAGGCGGAGGTGCTGGGCGAGGCGCAGTGGCTGGCCGGCCAGGGTGTGACCGAGCTGGTCCTGGTCAGCGAGAACTCCACCTCCTACGGCAAGGACGCCGGGGACCTGCGGTCGCTGGAGAAGTTGCTGCCCGAGCTCACCGCCGTCCCGGGCATCGCCCGGGTCCGGGTCGCCTACCTGCAGCCGGCCGAGCTGCGGCCCGGCCTGCTCGAGGTCATCGCCACCACCCCCGGCATCGCGCCCTACTTCGACCTGTCCTTCCAGCACTCCTCGCCGCCGCTGCTGCGCCGGATGCGGCGCTTCGGCGGCACCGAGGACTTCCTCGGCATCATCGGGCGTGCCCGCGCGCTCGCCCCGGAGGCCGGCTTCCGGACCAACGTCATCCTGGGTTTCCCGGGCGAGACCGAGGACGACGTCGCGGAGCTGGAGCGCTTCCTGACCGGGGCCCGGCTGGATGCCGTGGGGGTGTTCGGCTATTCCGACGAGGAGGGCACCGAGGCGATCGGCCTGCCCGGCAAGCTCGACCAGGCCGAGATCGATGCCCGGGTCCGGCGGATCACCGACCTGGTCGAGGAGCTCACCGCCCAGCGCGCCGAGGAGCGCATCGGCGAGCGGGTGGAGGTGCTGCTGACCGAGGACCTCTCCGCAGAGGAGGGGCCGGGCACCTGGACCGGCTCCGCGGCCCATCAGGATCCCGACGCCGACGGCACCACCCTGGTCACCGGCGTTCCCGCCGACGCGGTGCCGGGTCAGCTGCTGATGGCCCAGGTCACCGGCACCGTGGGCGTGGACCTGCTGGCGGCCACGCTGGTGCCGGTGTCCTCCCCGGTGGGGCGCTGAGCCCCATGAGCTCGGTCGTACCGGACCCGGCGGCGACCCCGCCCCACACCGTGCGCCTGGTGAACCTGCCCAACGCGCTGACGGTCCTGCGACTGCTCGTGGTCCCGGTGTTCGCCGTCCTGCTGCTGTCCGGCGACGGCATGGACGAGGCCCGCCGGTGGTGGGCGACCTTGTTCTTCGCCCTGGCCATCATCACCGACCGTTACGACGGGATGATCGCCCGGCGCACCAACCAGGTCACCGAGTTCGGCAAGCTGGCCGACCCGATCGCCGACAAGGCGCTCACCGGGACGGCGCTGATCGGGCTCTCCGTGCTCGGGCTGCTGCCGTGGTGGGTGACCCTCACCATCCTCGTGCGCGAGGTGGGTGTGACCCTGCTGCGGTTCTGGGTGATCCGGCACGGCGTCATCGCCGCCTCCCGTGGCGGGAAGCTCAAGACCGTCCTGCAGGCGCTGGCTATCGGGCTGTACATCCTGCCGCTGACCGGCGTGCTCGCCTCGGCGCGCTGGTGGGTGATGGCGGTGGCCCTGGTGCTCACCGTGGTCACCGGCATCGACTACGTGTACCGGGCGCTCACGCTGCGCCGCACCAGCGCCCGGGCGATGCGCGCCGCCGCGGCCCGGCGGGCCGGCAAGGGGCCCTCGGCCGGCGAGAGCCGGACCGACACCGCGGCCTGACCGTGTCCGGCCCGGCACCGGCGCCCATGGCGCAGCGGCTGCATGCCGCCCTGCTGGCCCGGGGCGAGACGGTCGCCGCCGCCGAGTCGCTGACCGCGGGGCTGTTCTGCGCCGCCCTGGCATCGGTGCCGGGGGCCAGCCGGACGCTGCGCGGCGGCGCCGTCGTCTACGCCACCGACCTGAAGACGACGCTGGTCGGTGTGCCGGCCGACCTGCTGGCCGAGCACGGGCCGGTGAGCGGGCCGACGGCCACCGCCCTGGCCGAGGGCGTCCGCATCCGCTGCGGGGCCAGCTGGGGGATCGGGCTCACCGGCGTCGCCGGGCCCGACCCGGTCGACGGTCACCGCCCCGGCCGGGTGTACATCGGGGTGAGCGACGGGACGACGACCGAGGTGGTTCGGCTCGACCTGCCCGGTGACCGCGCGGCGGTGCGCTCCGCGGCCGTCGAGGCGGCCGTCGCGGCGCTGCTCGCCCGGCTGGCGGACGGGAACGGGGACGGCCGGGACGGCGTTACGCCATGAGCGGACGGCGCCCCGCCCGCACGGCCGGAGATCCACCTGCCGCGTACGGTGAGCACCACATGGACAGGGACAGGAGACGGCCATGACGCTGCTGCGGACCCAGCTCGGGAGCACCCTGCGCGGTCACCGGCTGCGCCAGCGCCGCACGCTGCGCGACGTCTCGGGTGCGGCACGGGTGAGTCTCGGCTACCTCTCGGAGGTCGAGCGCGGCCAGAAGGAGGCGTCCTCCGAGCTGCTCGCCTCCATCTGCGACGCCCTGGACGTCGAGCTCGCGGACCTGCTCGCCGAGGTGAGCCTCGAGCTGCGGCTGGCCGACCCGGCGCGGCAGCCGGTGCGCTCGGTGGCCGGCGAGCGCGTGGTGCGGGAAGCCGTCCGCGACGCCGAGGGCACCGCGGAGCCGGCGGCGGCGCTCCCGGCCGCCCCCGCGGCCGCCGAGCCGGCGCTCGCGCTCGTGGGTGGCGGGACGGCCCGCGGCTCGCTCCGGCGCGGTGACGCGTTCTACCTCGCTGCCTGAAGAAGGACCCCGTCCTCCCCACCCTTCGCAGGCTCAGGGCGGGACCCGGGACGGGGCCGGTGGCGGCCCCTCTGCAGGGACCCGCGCCGAGCTTGCGAGGCGTGGGGGCAGAGGGGTCCTTCTGGCGCGACACGATCTTCCTCCAACCCCGACGTCCTTGACCCGGTGCTACGGGGATGGGACACAGAGTGCATGCCAGCCACCACCGGGTACTCCCTCCCGCCGCTGTCCCGGCCGCCCGTGCCGTCGTCCGACCAGCACGACGGGCAGGGCGGGGTGTCCGTGCTGGACGCCGGCGCCGACCCGGCCGGCCACCACGTGACCACCCCGGTGCCGCCCGGCGCCGGCGCTACCCCGCCGCCGGGCGGCGTGCAGATGACCAACCCCGTCCCGGCGCTGGCCGTGGCCGTACCGGCTCCCGTGCCGCCGTCCGCGCGCCCGGCCCGCGGCCCGCGGACCGGCGCCCCCGGGCGCGCGACCGGACCGATGAGCCGCACCCGCCGCGGGCTGCTCACCGGCGCGCGGTCGGCGTTCGCCGAGCGCGGCCTGCGGCGCACCACCATGCAGCACGTGGCGGCGGCCGCCGGGGTGGCCAAGGCGACGCTGTACAACCACTTCCGCACCAAGGACGACGTCGCAGCGGCGCTGCTGGCCTTCGAGCTGGACCGGCTCGCCGCACTGGCCGCGGAGCTGCCGCTGACCGTCGCCGTCCCGGCGCTGGCCGAGGAGGTCGGCGCCCACCCGGTGCTGCGCCGGCTGGCCGAGACCGAGCCCGAGACGCTGGCCCGGATGCTGACTGTGGACGCCGAGCGCTGGGCGGACATCGCCGTGGCCCTCGGGGCCGCGCTCGGCCTCACCCGGGTTGCCGCCGAGGTCTTCGGCCGCTGGCTGCTGGGCCTGGTGCTGCAGCCGGGCACCAAGGCCGAGCGGGCGCAGCAGGCCGCGCAGATGACCCGGATGCTGCAGGCCTGACCGCACCGGCCCCCCGGTGGCCGCCGTCCGCGCCCGGGCGCGGACGGCGGCCACCGGCATAGGATCCGGGCGGCACCGTCGCCGCCCGGACCGGCGGGGGCACCACCCGGCGACCCCACGGAGTGCGCCATGAGGTACCTCTTCCGCCCTCCTGCGGCGGATGCCGCGGGGCTGCTGGCCCTGCCGTGGCACCAGCCGCTGGAGAAGTGGGACGACAGCGTCCTGCTCGACGTCCCGTCCCGCGGCATCTCCCGGCACGTCGTCCGGTTCACCGCCAGTGAGGGCAGCGTCTACGCGCTGAAGGAGATCGCCGAGCCGCTGGCCCGGCACGAGTACGCGCTGCTCGGCACCTTCGAGGAGGAGGGGCTGCCCGCGGTCTCCGTGGTGGGCATCTGCGTGGACCGGCCCGACGGGCTGGACGCCGTCCTGGTCACGCGGTACCTCGAGTACTCGATGTCCTACCGCTACCTGTTCTCCAGCCGCCGGGGCGCGGACTCGGCCGAGCGGTTGATGGACACCATGGTCCAGCTGCTCGTCCGGCTGCACCTCGCCGGCGTCTACTGGGGTGACTGCTCGCTGTCCAACACCCTGTTCCGGCTCGACGCAGGTTCCTTCGCCGCCTACCTGGTCGACGCCGAGACCGCCGAGCGGCACCCGACGATCTCCGCGGGCAAGCGGGCCTACGACCTCGACCTGGCCCGGGAGCGCGTCGGCGCCGAGCTGATGGACCTGCAGGCCGGCGGGCTGCTGCCGTCCGGGATCGATCCGATCGACGTCGCGGACAGCCTGGCCGGCCGGTACGAGGCGCTGTGGGACGAGGTCACCCGGGAGGAGATCTTCCGGCCCGAGGAGCAGCGGTACCGGGTGGCCGAGCGGCTCCAACGGCTCAACGACCTCGGGTTCGACGTCGGCGAGGTGGAGTTGGTGACCTCCGCGGAAGGGGCCCGGCTGCGGGTCGACACCCGGGTGGCCGAGCCTGGGCAGAACCGCCGGGAGCTCTTCCGGCTCACCGGCCTGGAGGTGCAGGAGAACCAGGCCCGGCGGCTGCTCAACGACATCCGGACCTTCCGCGCCTGGCTCGAGCAGCGCAGCGGGCGGCCGGTGCCCGACACGGTGGCCGGGCACCGCTGGCTGGCCGAGGTCTACCGGCCGGTCGTCGACGCCATCCCGGCCGGACTCGTGGGCCGGCTGGAGCCGGCCGAGGTCTTCCACGAGGTGCTGGAGCACCGGTGGTTCCTGTCCGAGCAGGTCGGCCGGGACGTCGGGACGACGGCGGCCGCGCGCTCGTACTTCGAGACCGTCCTCCCGGGCACGCCGGAGGAGCTGACCACCCCCTCGGCCATCACCGAACGGCGCTGATCCGGCCACCGAACGGACTGGTGCGGAGGCGGTAACGCCGCGGTTTCGCTCCGGTTGACAGCACCTGTGGCCTGGGCCACTCTCCGAGCACCGCGGTGACAATCTGTCATCGCCAGCAGGAGGAGGCGAGAGCCGGTGCCCGACGCCGTCGACAGCGCGAGGATGCCCCCGGACCGGCGGCAGAGCCGGCGACCGCGGCCCCGGCGCGCCCTCGCCGCCGGCGCGGCCACCGCGGTGCTCGCCTCGGTCCTGGCCGGCTGCGGGGGCGGCGGGGACGGGAACACGCCGACGCTCACCTGGTACATCAACCCCGACTCGGGCGGTCAGGCGGAGATCGCCCAGCGGTGCACGGAGGCGGCCGAGGGCCGCTACCGCATCGAGACGGCGCTGCTGCCCCGCGACGCGAACGCCCAGCGCGAGCAGCTCATCCGGCGTCTGGCGGCCGGCGACTCCTCCATCGACCTGATGAGCCTCGACCCGCCGTTCATCCCGGAGTTCGCCGAGGCCGGCTTCCTCGCCCCGGTGCCCGAGGACGTGGCCGAGCGGGTCACCGAGGGAACCGTGGACAGCGCGGTCGAGGGGGCGACCTGGGACGGCGCACTGGTCACCGTCCCGTTCTGGGCCAACACCCAGCTGCTGTGGTACCGCAAGTCGGTCGCCGAGGCCGCCGGGCTGGACATGAGCCAGCCGGTCACCTGGGACCAGTTGGTCGAGGCCGCCGAGGCGCAGGACGTGCGGATCGGCGCCCAGGGGGCGCGCGCCGAGTCGCTAACCGTCTGGCTCAACGCGCTGGTCGAGTCCGCCGGCGGCTCGATCATCACGGAGAACGCCGAGCAGCCCGAAAACATCGAGCTGGGGCTGAGCTCCGATGCCGCGGTGCGCGCCGCCGAGGTGATGCGGAACGTGGCCCGCTCGGACGCGGTCAGCCCGGCGTTCTCCACCGAGAACGAGGACGCCTCGGCCACCGGGTTCGAGGGCCCGGACGGCGGCTTCCAGGTGAACTACCCGTTCGTCTGGCCCCGCGCCCTCGCCGCCGTGGAGGGCGGGACGATGGACGCCGCCGTGCCGGAGGACTACGGGGCGGCGATCTACCCCCGGGTGAACGAGAATGACCCGGCCGCGCCGCCCTACGGTGGGATCAACCTGGGCGTCGGGGCATTCAGCGAGCAGTCGGACCTGGCCTTCGAGGCCACCGAGTGCATCACCACCGACGAGAACCAGGCCTACTACTTCATCACCAACGGCAACCCTGCCTCCTCGGCCGCGGTGTACGACGACCCGGCGGTCCTGGAGGCCTTCCCGATGGCGCCGACCATCCGCGAGTCCCTGGAGCTGGCGGCTCCTCGCCCGCAGACGCCCTACTACAACGAGATATCGGTCGGCCTCCAGCGGAGCTACCACCCGCCGGCCTCGGTCGTGCCGGGTCAGACCGGTGAGGAGGCCGCGGAGTTGATCCGTGCGGTGCTGCGGAAGGAGCGGCTGCTGTGAGCACGACGACCTTGCCACCCGGGGAACGCACCCAGCCGAAATCGGCCCCCCCACCGAAGATCAGTGACCGGTCCCGCAGTGAACGGCGGCTCGGCTGGCTGCTGGCGGGGCCGGCGTTCGCGGTCATGTTGCTGGTCACGGCGTACCCGATCGCGCAGGCGACCTACGAGTCGCTGTTCGACTTCCGGCTCACCGACCCGGAGAACCGGTC
Source organism: Modestobacter lapidis (assembly GCF_054780755.1). NCBI lineage: Bacteria > Bacillati > Actinomycetota > Actinomycetes > Geodermatophilales > Geodermatophilaceae > Modestobacter > Modestobacter lapidis. Next base: position 19,803 of record NZ_BAAGVS010000026.1, read on the forward strand.
CTTCACCGGGCTGAGCAACTACTGGGTGATCCTCACCGACCAGCTGTGGTGGCGGTCCATCGGGGTCACGGTGTTCATCACCGTCGTGACCGTCGCGGTCGAGCTGGTGCTCGGGTTCGCCCTGGCGATGGTGATGTCCAAGGCGCTGGCGGCCATCCGGCCGGTTGTCCGCGCGGCCATCCTCATCCCGTACGCGGTGATCACGGTCGTGTCGGCCTTCGCCTGGCAGTTCGCCTTCGACATCAACTCCGGCTTCGTGAACCCGTGGTTCGCCTGGCTGCCCGGGGTGTCGGAGACCACCGACTGGTTCGGCGACACCTGGACCTCGCTGTTCGTCATCTGCATCGCCGAGATCTGGAAGACCACACCGTTCATCTCGCTGCTCCTGCTGGCCGGCCTGGCGCAGGTGCCGGAGGTGCTCCAGGAGGCGGCCAAGGTCGACGGCGCCACCTGGTGGCAGCGCATGCGGAAGGTGACCATCCCGAACATGAAGGCGGCCATCATGGTCGCCCTGCTGTTCCGCACCCTGGACGCCTTCCGGGTCTTCGACAGCATCTTCGTGATGACCGGTGGCGCCAACGGCACCGAGTCGGTGTCCTTCCTGGCCTACCGGCAGACGATCGCCCGGCTGGAGATCGGCCTGGGGTCGGCGGTGTCGGTGCTGTTGTTCCTGGTGGTCGTGTTGATCGCCTTCGTGTTCATCAAGGGCTTCAAGGTCGACCTGTCACAGCAGAGAGGAGACCAGTGATGTCACGCCGGGAGAAGATCTGGTGGGTCGTCGGTGGCGTGGTCATCGTGGTGTACGCGTTGTTCCCGATCGCGTGGATCGTGTCGCTGTCGCTCAAGGCGCCCGCCGACCTGAACAACGGCCAGTTCCTGCCCACAGGCCTGTCGTGGGAGAACTACAGCCTGATCCTCACCGGTGGGGCCAGCGACCTGTTCCTGCCGGCGCTGCGCAACTCCTTCGGCATCTGCCTGATCGCGACGGCGATCTCCTGCCTGCTGGCGATGTTCGCGGCCTATGCCATCGCCCGGCTCGACTTCCCGGGCAAGAAGCTGATCCTCTCCACGGCCCTGGCCGTGGCCATCTTCCCGGTGATCTCGATCGTCACGCCGCTGTTCAACCTGTGGCGGCAGATCGGGCTGTACGACACCTGGCCCGGGCTGATCATCCCCTACCTGTCCCTGACGCTGCCGATCTCCATCTGGACCATGTCGGCCTTCTTCCGGGAGATCCCCTGGGAGATGGAGCAGGCCGCCCAGGTCGACGGGGCCACGACCTGGCAGGCGTTCCGCAAGGTGATCGTCCCGCTCGCGGCTCCCGGCGTCTTCACCACCGCCATCATCGCGTTCTTCATCGCCTGGAACGACTTCCTCTACGGGATCTCGCTCACCTCGACCTCGGCGGCCCGGCCGGTTCCGGCAGCCCTGGGCCTGTTCTCCGGGGCATCCCAGTTCGTCGAACCCACCGGGGCCATCGCCGCGGCCGCCGTGATCGTGACGATCCCGGTCGTGGTCCTGGTCCTGATCTTCCAGCGGCGCATCGTGGCCGGCCTCACCAACGGCGCCGTCAAGGGCTGACCGCGCCACCCACCTGACCAGCGAGGAGAAGAGCACCGATGGCCTCGATCGAGATGAACCAGATCGTCAAGAAGTACGGAGACGGGTTCCCGGCGGTCAACGACGTCAGCCTGGACATCGCCGACGGGGAGTTCATGATCCTCGTCGGCCCGTCCGGCTGCGGGAAGTCCACGTTGCTGCGGATGATCGTGGGGCTGGAGGACATCACCAGCGGCGACATGGTCATCGGCGGTACCCGGGTCAACGACAAGGCGCCGCGGGACCGGAACCTCTCCATGGTGTTCCAGAACTACGCGCTCTACCCGCACCTGAGCGTCTACGAGAACATCGCCTTCCCGCTGCGGCTGGCAAAGACATCCGAGGACGAGGTCCGTCGGCGGGTCAACGAGGCGGCCGACGTCCTGGAGTTGCACGAGCACCTGGAGCGCAAGCCGGCCAACCTCTCGGGCGGCCAGCGCCAGCGGGTGGCCATGGGCCGGGCGATCGTGCGCCAGGCCGAGGCGTTCCTCTTCGACGAGCCGCTGTCCAACCTCGACGCCAAACTGCGCGGGCAGATGCGCACCGAGATCGCCCGCCTGCAGCGCCGGCTGGGGATCACGACCGTGTACGTCACCCACGACCAGACCGAGGCCATGACACTGGGCGACCGGGTCTGCGTGTTGCGCAAGGGCAAGATCCAGCAGGTGGCGTCGCCCCGCGAGCTCTACGAGCAGCCGGTCAACCTGTTCGTTGCCGGGTTCATCGGCTCCCCGCCGATGAACTTCCTCCCGGCCGAGGTGAACGGCGACACGCTCACCACGCCGTTCGGGGCGATCGAGCTCGACGAGCGGCGGGCCGCGGCGGTGGCGGGCAAGGAGCTGCTGCTGGTCGGCATCCGGCCCGAGTACTTCGAGGACGCCTCGCTGGTGGACGAGGCCAAGCGCCCGCTGGGGTCGGTGTTCACCGCCCGGGTGGACGTCACCGAGTGGCTCGGGGACTCGCAGTTCGCCTACATCCCCTACGAGGCGCCCGAGGCCATCCAGCAGAAGCTGGCGGACCTCTCCCGTGAGCTGGACTCCGAGGCGCTGCGTACCCAGGCGATCGTGTCGATCGACTCGACCAGCCGGATCCGGGAGGGCCGGGATGCGGAGTTCTGGCTGGACAGCCGGAAGGTGCACGTCTTCGACCCGGAGACGGGGGACAACCTCACCCGCGACGCCGAGGCCGGCGCCGAGCTGACCCGGCTGGCCTCCGAGGACCGCATCGAGCAGGTCCAGGAGGCACGGAGCGAGAGCCAGTCGATCTCCGGCGACGACCGGGCGGGCGCTGCCTGAGTCCGCCGTCCAGGCCCGGTCCACCGCCGTCGACGGCGGACCGGGCCTGCGGCGTGGCCCCGGCTGCCCGGCGCGGCTGTCACCCGGGATGGTGGCGCGGTGGCTGCCGGGGGTACGGACCTGGGACGATGAGGGCGACAGCGTTCCCGGCTCGTGCTCACCGCCGCCGGCGGGGCGCGCACCGGACCAGGAGGAGCCATGCCCAACCCTTTCGTGAAGCTGTGGAAGTACCTGACCGCCTCGGCCAACAACCAGATCGACCAGCGGGCCGACCCGAAGGTGCAGATCCAGCAGGCCCTCGAGTCCGAGCAGCAGCGTCACCAGTCGTTGGCCAACCAGGCCGCCGCCGTGCTGGGCAACCAGCGGCAGCTGGAGATGCGGCTGAACCGTCAGCTCGGCGAGGTGGAGCAGCTGCAGGCATCCGCCCGGCAGGCCCTCGTGCTGGCCGACCAGACGCGGTCGGCCGGTGACGTGGCGAAGGCCACCGAGTACGAGAACGCCGCGCAGGCGTTCGCCACCCAGCTGGTTGCGGCCGAGCAGTCGATGGAGGACCTCAAGCGCAGCCACGACGAGGCGCTGCAGGCCGCCGAGCAGGCCAAGGGCGCGGTCGAGCAGAGCCGGATGCGGCTGCAGACCACGCTGGCCGAGCGCTCCAAGCTGCTCTCCCAGCTGGAGCAGGCCAAGATGCAGGAGCAGGTCTCCGCGTCGTTGCGCTCGGTGAACGAGCTCTCCGCACCGGGCAACACGCCCAGCCTCACCGACGTCCGCGACAAGATCGAGGCCCGCTACGCGAATGCGCTGGGGCAGGCAGAGCTGGCCCAGACCTCGGTCGAGGGCCGGATGCTCGAGGTGCAGAAGGCCACCCTCGACGTCGCCGGCGCCTCCCGCCTGCAGCAGATTCGGTCGGGGCTGTCCGGCGACACCCCGTCGATCCCCGGCACCCCGGCGACCCAGGCGATCGGCCCGGGCCAGGAGGCCGCCCAGCCGGCCGCCCAGCCCGCTCAGCCGGTGGCCCAGCCGGTTGCCCAGCCCGCCGAGCGTCCGGAGCAGTAGTAGAAGGACCCCCGCGCCCCCCGGCACTCGCATGCTCGCGCCGGGCCCCTGCGCGGGGGCCGGTGCTCCCACGCCGCGCAGGCTCGGCGCGGGCCCCCTGGCGGGTGGCCGGAGCCGGAGGCCCCGTCGTCCTCGGGCGGCGGGGGTCGGTACTCAGTGCTGGCTGGCCGGCGACTGCGGATGACCGGGCTCGCCGGTGCGGGCCGCGGGGTCGACGGGGGTCTGGGCGGCCTGGCAGGTCGGGCACCACCAGGTGACCCGTTCCTGGAGGTCGGGGCCCTGGTCGCCGAGCAGGATGGTGCTGCCGCACCGGCGGCACGGGCGGCCCTTCCGGCCGAACACCCAGTGGTCGTCCCCGCGCCGGGTGCTGCCGGTGGTGCTCTGCTCGGGGTGGTGCCTGTTGGCCAGCATCAGGGTGCGCGCGCGCTGGACCAGCCCGGCCAGGTCGGGCACGTCGGCGACCTGCGCCCAGGGGTGCACGCCGGTGAGGAACAGCGACTCGGCCTTGTAGAGGTTGCCGATGCCGGCCAGGTTGCGCTGATCGAGGATCGCGACGCCGATCTGCTCGTCCGGGTGGCTGCGCAGCCGGCGCAGGGCCTCGTCGAGGTCCCAGTCGGGGCCGAGGACGTCCGGGCCCAGGTGGCCGACCAGCTCGGCCTCGTCCGCGGTGCGCACCAGCCGGACGTCGTGCAGCCGGTAGCCGACGCACTCCCACTCGTCGGTGGCCAGCACCGCCCGGACGTCGTGCCCGGGCCCGCCGCGCCACCGAGCGCCCGGCCGGTGGACGTGCCAGCTGCCGTCCATCCGGTAGTGGGTACGCAGGGTGCGGCCGTCGCCGAGCCGGATGAGCATGTGCTTGCCCCGGGGGACCACCTCGGTGACCGTCGCCCCGGTCAGGTCGACGTCGGCGAGCTGCGGCAGCCGCAGCTCGCCGCGGCGCAGCGTCGCCCCGGTCAGCGCGGTGTTCATCCGCTGGGCGGCCAGCCAGACGGTGTCTCCCTCGGGCACGGCGACCATGATCCCCCCGCGTCGGCCGCCCGGCCCGGGCCACCCGGCTCCGTCGCTGCCCCGGGCACGCCCGCCGGCTCAGCTGCGCAGGCGCAGCCCCCGGGGGGTGGCCGCGAAGCCGGCCGCCTGCAGCGCCGCGGACAGCGGCCCGGCCTCGTGCACCGAGGCACCGTCGGCCTTCTGCACCGTCATCCGCCCCAGCGCGCCCGACGCCGCGGCTCCCGACAGCGCGGTGGCCGCCTCCTTGAGCGCCGCCTCGTCCTCGGTCCAGGACAGCAGCGTCTTCCCGCCGCGCTCGACGTAGAGCACGAGTTCCCCGTCGACCAGCACCACCAGCGCGCCGGCCTTGCGCCCGGCCCGGTGGCCGGTGGCCCTCCGCCGGCCGGGGCCTTCGCCGACGTCGACGGTCGTGCCCTCCCCGGCGTCGTCGGCCGCACCCGCGACCCGCTCCGGCCAGGGCAGCGCCGCGCCGTAGACGTTGGCCGGGTCGGTCGCCGCGAGGACCACCGCGCCGCCCGGCACGCGGTCGGGACTGGCGAAGCTGCGCAGCCGGTCGACCGAGCCGGGCGTGCCGAACTGCGCGGCACCCAGCCCCTCGACGAAATACCCCCGCCGGGCGCGGCCGTTCTCCTCGAACGCGCGCAGCACCGGGTACACCGCCGAGAAGCCGCCGGGCACCTGCTCGGCCATCACCGCGCCGCGGGTGAGCACACCGTGCCGCTCCAGCAGCGACTCCGCGCGGGCGGTCGTCCGCTTGGTGCCGTTGGGCTCGAGATCAGGCAGCCGCGACCAGCGGCCGGCCACCGTCGGAGGCCCGGTGCGGCTGGGCATCGCCGGCCGCCCCACCCGGGTACGGCCGTACCGGGACCGGTCGAGCCGGGCCCGCGGCGCGGCCGGGGCCCTGCGGTGCGTGCCGCCGCCGGTCAGCCGGGCGCGCAGCGGAGCGAGGGTGTCGTTGGTGAGCGCGCCGGCCCAGACGAGGTCCCAGAGCACGTCGGTGAGCGCCTGGTCGTCGGTCGAGCCCACCCGGTCGGACAGCGAGCGGAAGAACAGCGCCCGCCCGCCGGCCAGCTCCTCGAGCAGCACCGCGGCGACGCCACTCTCGTCGCCCGCTCCACCGGGCGGCTCGGGCAGCAGCAGTGCCGCCAGGTCGGCGGGTACCAGGGTGACCCAGCCGTCCCCGCCGGCCAGGCTCCCCGCACCCGCCCACAGCACCTCGCCGGCGCTGGTGAGTTCGTCGAGCATCGCGGGGGAGTAGCCCGGCACCCGGGAGGGCAGCACCAGCGACTCGAGCGCCGAGGCGGGGAGCAGTGCTCCCGCCAGTTGCTCCACCACGGCGAGCACGCCGTCCACCCCGCGCAGCCGGCTGCCCACCGACTGCCAGGACGGCGTGAACCGGGCCAGCGTGCCGACCGGCACCGGCTCGACCTCCTGGCGCAGCTTGGCCAGGCTGCGCCGGCGGATGGAGCGCAGCACCTCCGCGTCGCACCACTCCTGGCCGACGCCGCCGGGCCGGAACTCCCCGGTGACCAGCCGGCCGGTGCCCACCAGCCGCTGCACCGTCGCGGTCACGACGGCCACGCCCAGACCGAGCCGGGTGGCGACCTCGCCGGGTACGAACGGCCCGTGGGTGCGCGCGTAGCGGCCGACCAGGTCACCCAGCGGGTCGGCGACCGGCTCGGTGAACACCTCGGGCACCCCGACCGGCAGCGCGGTGCCGAGGGCGTCGCGGAGCCGGCCGGCGTCCTCGATGGCGACGTACCGCAGCTGACCGGCGATCCGTACCTGCAGCGCCCGCCGGGCGGCGACCAGTTCCTCGAGCCAGGCGGCCGGGACGCCGCGCACGCCGGCCTCGGCGACGGTCAGGTCGCCGACCACCCGGAGCAGGTCCGCGCCGGCGTCGACGTCCCGGGGGTGCCGGTCGATCGGCAGCCGCTGCAGCTCGGTCTCGATCTCGCCCAGCGCGTCGGAGTCGAGCAGTTCCCGCAGCTCGGAGCGGCCCAGCAGCTCGGCGAGCAACCCGGTGTCCAGCGCCAGCGCCTGGGCCCGGCGCTCGGCCAGCGGTGCGTCGCCCTCGTAGATGAACTGGCCGACGTAGCCGAACAGCAACGACTGGGCGAACGGCGAGGCCGTCTGGGTCTGCACGTCGACCAGCCGCACCCGCCGGGCCCGCACGTCGGACATCAGCTCGACCAGTCCGGGCACGTCGTAGACGTCCTGCAGCACTTCCCGGACCGCCTCCAGGGTGATCGGGAAGGCGGAGAACTCGCTGGCCACGGCGAGCAGCTGAGCGGCTCGTTGCCGCTGCTGCCACAGCGGGGTACGGCGGCGCGGGTCGCGGCGCGGAAGCAGCAGCGCCCGGGCGGCGCACTCGCGGAACCGGCTGGCGAACAGCGCCGAGTTGCCCACCTCGGTGGTCACCGCACGCTCGACGTCGTCGGGGTCGAGCAGCGCCAGGTCGGCCTCGGGTGCCTCCCCGGTGGTGTCGGGCAGCCGCAGCACGATGCCGTCGTCGGAGTGCATGGAGGCGACGTCGACGCCGTAGCGCTCGCGCAGCCGGGCGGCCAGCACCAGCGCCCACGGGGCGTTCACCTGAGCGCCGAAGGGGGAGTGCACCACCAGCCGCCAGTCGCCGAGCTCGTCGCGGAACCGCTCCACGAGCAGCGTGCGGTCGTCGGGCAGGTATCCGGTGGCCTGCTTCTGCTCGGCCAGGTAGGCGAGCAGGTTCGCCGCGCCCCACTCGTCGAGCCCGGCGGCCCGGGCCCGCGCCGCGCCGTCCTCCGGGCTCGCCGAGCCGACCTCGCGGAGGAACGCGCCGAGCGCCCGGCCGAGCTCCAGCGGGCGGCCCAGCGTGTCGCCGTGCCAGAACGGCATCTTCCCGGGCTGGCCGGGCGCGGGGCTGACCAGCACCCGGTCGTGGGTGATCTCCTCGATCCGCCAGGAGGAGGAGCCGAGCAGGAAGACGTCGCCGGTGCGCGACTCGTAGACCATCTCCTCGTCGAGCTCGCCGACCCGCTTGCCGCCCTCGCCGGCGCCCGAGACGAGGAAGACACCGAAGAGCCCCCGGTCGGGGATCGTGCCGCCGCTGGTGACGGCCAGCCGCTGGGCGCCGGAGCGCGCGGTGAGGGTGTCGGTGACCCGGTCCCAGGTGAGCCGGGGGCGCAGCTCGGCGAAGGCGTCGGAGGGGTAGCGGCCGGCCAGCATGTCCAGCACCGCGTGCAGCGCGGAGTCGGGTAGCGCGGCGAACGCCGCCGACCGGCGGAGCACGGCGGCCACCTCCTCCACCGTGCGGGGGCGCTCGGCGACCATGGCCACGACCTGCTGGGCGAGCACGTCCAGCGGGTTGCGGAGGTACCGCGTCGACTCGATCGCCCCGGCGCGCATCCGCTCGGCGACGACGGCGCTCTGCACCAGGTCGCCGCGGAACTTCGGGAAGATGACGCCCTCGCTGACCGCGCCGACCTGGTGCCCGGCCCGGCCGACCCGCTGCAGCCCGGAGGCGACGGTGGGCGGTGACTCGACCTGCACGACCAGGTCGACGGCGCCCATGTCGATGCCCAGCTCCAAGGACGAGGTGGCGACGACCGCGGGCAGCTGACCGGACTTCAGCGCCTCCTCCACCACTGCCCGCTGTTCCCGGGACACCGAGCCGTGGTGCGCCGAGGCGACGGGCCTGAAGTCGGCCGGCAGCCCGCCGCCGGCCCCGGCCTGGGCCATCAGCTGCGCCGGGCTCGTGCCCGGGGGGAGGGGCTCGCCGGTGGACCGTTCGTAGGCCAGCTCGTTGAGCCGGCTGGTCAGCCGCTCGGCCAGCCGCCGGGAGTTGGCGAACACGATCGTGCTGCGATGGCTCTGGATGAGGTCGAGCACCCGCTCCTCGACCGCGGGCCAGATCGACGTCCGGGGTTGGTTGCCCGCGGCGGAACCCTCGAGCTCGCCGGTGGGCTGCCCGAGGGTGCTCATGTCCTCGACCGGGACGACGACCGAGAGGTCCCACTGCTTGACCGACGGTGGCGCCACGACCTGGACCGGCCGGCCGCCGGCCAGGAACGTCGACACCTCTTCGATCGGCCGGACGGTGGCCGACAGGCCGATCCGCTGGGCCGGGCGCTCGAGCAGCTCGTCGAGCCGGTCGAGGGAGACGGCGAGGTGGGCGCCGCGCTTGCTGCCGCACACGGCGTGCACCTCGTCGAGGATGACCGTCTCCACGCCGCGCAGAGCCTCCCGGGCCTGGCTGGTCAGCAGCAGGAACAGCGACTCCGGCGTGGTGATCAGGATGTCCGGCGGCCGGCGGGCGAAGGCCCGCCGCTGGTCGGCGGGGGTGTCCCCGGACCGCACGCCGACGGCGATGTCCGGGCGGGGGAGGCCCAGCCGCGCGGCCGCCTGACCGATCCCGGCCAGCGGCGCCCGCAGGTTGCGCTCGACGTCGACGGCCAGGGCCTTGAGCGGTGAGACGTAGAGCACCCGGCAGCGCGCCAGGGCGTCCTCCGGCGGCGGGACGGCGGCCAGCCGGTCCAGCGACCACAGGAACGCCGCGAGGGTCTTGCCCGACCCGGTCGGCGCCACGACCAGGGCGTGCCCACCGCTGCTGATCGCCTGCCAGGCGCCCTCCTGGGCCGCCGTCGGCTCGGCGAAGGCCCCGGTGAACCAGGCCTGGGTGGACGCGGAGAACCGCGCCAGTGCCGAGGGCGTCTCGGTCGGGGCGGCGGGCACGTCGTCCAGTGTCCCCGCGGGTACGACATTCCTGCCCGCCCCTGCCCGCCCCTGCCCGCGCGTACCCGGGTCGAGGAGTCGACATGTCGATTCGGCGCGCCTGCGCCGGCGGGTGCCGGAGCGGCCGGACGATGTCCCCGGTCCCGCCGCGAGACCAGCGGCGGCCACCGCGAGCAGCGGTGCCCCCGGCGGTGCCGCGTCAGGGGGTGCGCCATGCTGCGGGCGCCCGTGGAGTCCTCGAGCATCGTGTCGGTCGGGTACGACGAGGAGCAGCGCATCCTCGAGATCGTCTACACCGGTGGGCGCGTCTACCACTACCTGGAGGTGCCGCCGGAGCGGGTGCTGGCGCTGCTCCGGGCGGAGAGCAAGGGCCGGTTCGTCAACGGGGAGATCAAGCCGAACTTCCGGTACCGGGCGGTCTGATCGGCCGTGCCGCGCGCCGGCGGCGGGGCTGTCCGGGTGTTCCGCGGCTGGGTCACACTGCGGGGATGCGCCGCTCCCTCTACGAGGCCGACCACGAAGATTTCCGGCAGAGCGTCCGGGCGTTCCTGGAGCGGAACGTCGCCCCGTTCCACGACCAGTGGGAGTCCGAGGGGATCGTGCCACGGCAGGTGTGGACCGCTGCGGGGCAGCAGGGGTTCCTGGGCATCGACCAGGACGGGCGGCACGGCGGTGGCGGGGTGCGCGACTTCCGCTACTCTGCCGTCCTGGACGAGGAGCTCTCCCGGATCGGGGCGACCGGGGTGGGCTTCCCCCTGCACAACGACGTCGTGGGCCCCTACCTGCGGGACCTGGCCACCGACGAGCAACAGGCCCGCTGGATCCCCGGCTTCTGCGCCGGGGAGCTGATCACCGCGATCGCGATGACCGAGCCCGCGACCGGCAGCGACCTGCAGGGCATCACGACCACCGCCCGCCGCGACGGCGACGCGTGGGTGCTCAACGGCTCCAAGACCTTCATCACCAACGGCATCAACGCCGACCTGGTGATCGTGGTCGCGCGGACGAGGGCCGACGGGCCGGCCTCACGCGGCACCAGCCTGCTGGTCGTCGAGCGTGACATGCCCGGCTTCACCCGTGGCCGCAACCTGGCCAAGGTCGGGCTCAAGGCGCAGGACACCGCCGAGCTGTTCTTCTCCGACGTCCGGGTGCCGGCGGCCAACGTGCTGGGCACCGAGCACGGCGGCTTCGGCCACCTGATGGAGAACCTGCCGCAGGAACGGCTGTCGATCGCGGTCACCGCCGTCGCCATGGCGGAGACGGTCCTGGCCCGGACCGTCGAGTACGTGACCGGCCGGACGGCGTTCGGCAAGCCGGTCAGCTCCTTCCAGAACACCCGCTTCGTGCTCGCCGAGCTGCAGACCGAGGTGACCATCGCGCGCACCTTCCTCGACGAGTGCATGCGCCAGCTGGGCACCGGCGACCTCACCGCCACCGACGCCGCGATGGCCAAGTACTGGACGACGGAGCTGCAGAGCAAGGTCGCCGACCGGTGCCTGCAACTGCACGGCGGCTACGGCTACATGGACGAGTACCCGGTGTCGAAGGCCTGGCGGGACGCCCGCGTGCAGTCGATCTACGGCGGCACCAACGAGATCATGCGGGAGATCGTCGGCCGCGCCATGGGCCTCTAGTCGCAGGTCAGCAACCCGAAGCGCTCCTTCAGCTCGAGGACCCGCAGTGCGGACCCGTCGACCCGCGCGGCGAACGCCGGGTCGGCGGCCGCGCGGTCGACCAGGGCCTCGGTCATCGGTCGGGCGTGCCCGGTCTCCACCGTGAGGACGACGTCGACCCCGGCACCCACCGCCGCCACGGCCCGCTGCCCGACCGGGACGCCGGACAGCGCCACCGCCGCCCCGAGGTCGTCGCTGACCACCACACCCGAGAAGCCCAGCTGGTCGCGCAGCAGGTGCAGCACGGCGGGGGAGAAGACCGCGGGGCGGTCGGGGTCCAGCTGCGGATAGGTGGCCGAGCTGACCATGACCGCTGCCGCTCCGGCTGCCACCGCCGCCCTGAACGGCTCGAGGTGGGGGTCGGTGCGGGTGGCCTCGGGATCGCTGGCGCCGACGTCGGTGTCGGTGTTCACGTCGACCCGGCCCAGGCCGGGGAAGTGCTTGACCGTCGCGGCGACGCCGGCGTCCTGCAGGCCACCGACGACGGCGGTCACCGCGGCGGCCACCGCGGCGGGGTCGGTGCCGTAGTGCCGGTCGTAGGCCCCGATCGGCGGGTTGGTGTGCTCGGTGCCGGCCGGCACGGTGTCCGCGACCGGGCCGAGGTCCATGGTGATGCCGGCGTCCCGCAGCTGCCGCGCCCAGCCGGCGACCGTCGCGCGCAGCTGCTCGGGGGGCTGCCCGGCCTGCTCGAGGGCGGTCGGCAGCAGGTCGAAACCCGGCCCGGTCAGCGTCTGGACCGCGCCCCCCTCCTGGTCCACCGCGACCTGCAGCGGCACCGTCGCGGCGTCCTGCAGCTGCGCCACGGCGGCGCCGATGGCCTCGGCGCCGGCCGAGCTCCGGCCGCGGAGGAACACGCCCCCCACCGGGACGTCGCCCAGTTCGGCGGCGCCGCTGACCGGATCCGTCGCCGGAACCCCGGCCATCAACAGCTGACCCGCCCGCTCCCGGCGGTCGAGGCCGTCCAGCGTCCGCTCGGCGCACGATGCCGTCGCCTCCGGTGGTGGGCCGGTGGGCGCCGGCGTGGTCGCGGTGGGCGACGCCGCGGCCCGCTCCGGCGACGAGCCGGCGCCACAGGCGGTCAGCGGAACCAGCAGGGCGCCGGCCAGGAGGGCAACGCTCGCGCGCCACCGTCCGCCGGTGGGGGCCGTCGAGGTGCTCACCGCTCCTGTGTACCCACCGGAACCGTGACGCCGTCCGACCGGGCAGGCAGACTCGCCGCGTGACCGGGAACCTGTCCACTGCCGTCCAGCGGGCCGACGCCCAGCGGCGCACGCTGCCGGTGCTCTCGGCGGGCGTCGCCCTGGGTGGTCTGGGTGTGACCGTCGGCATCACCGTCGGCGGGCTGCTCGCCCGCGAGGTGGCCGGCTCGGACGCCGCGGCCGGTCTCGGTCAGACCGCCAGCGTGCTGGGCGCCGCGGTGATCGCCGTCCCGCTGGCCCGGGTCAGCGACCGGTCCGGACGGCGGACGGGGCTCGCGCTCGGTTACGGGATCGCGCTGGTCGGGGGGCTGGTCGTGATCGGAGCGGCCGCGCTGTCGTCGTTGCTGCTCCTGATGGTGGGGCTCTTCTTCTTCGGCGCCGCCACGGCGAGCGGTCTGCAGGCGCGGTACGCCGCCGCCGACCTGGCCCGGCCCGAGCACCGCGGGCGGGCGCTGGCACTGGTCGTGTGGGCCACGACGATCGGCTCCGTGCTCGGCCCCAATCTGGCCGGGCCGGGTGACGACCTGGGCCGGGCGCTGGGCCTGCCGTCCCTGGGCGGGGCCTTCGTGCTGCCGGCCGTGGCGTTCGCCGTCGTCGTGGTGGGGATGCTCCTGCTGTTGCGCCCCGATCCGCTGCTCCTGGCCCGCCGGCTCGCCGCCGTCGACGACCCGGCGCCACCGGGTCCGCGCGCCGGCACGCGCACCGCGCTGGCCGCCGTGTGGGCGACGCCCGGCGGCCGGCTCGGGCTGACCGCGGTGGTCGTCGCCCATGCGGTGATGGTCGGGCTGATGGTGATGACACCGGTGCACATGGGCGCCGGGCACCTGCACGACGACGGCGGGACGACGCTGCGGGTCATCGGCCTGGTGATCAGCGTGCACGTGGCCGGGATGTACCTCTTCTCCCCGGTGGTCGGCTGGCTCGCCGACCGGGCCGGGCGCTCGGCCACCGTCGCGCTCGGTGGCGGGCTGCTGCTGGTCGCCGCCCTGGTCGCGGGCACCGCGCCGCCGGGGGCCGCCGTCCAGTTGGGGATCGGGCTGTTCCTGCTCGGGCTCGGCTGGTCGTGCGGGCTGGTCGCCGGGTCGACGATGGTGACCGAGGCGGTCTCCACCGACGTGCGGCCCACCGCCCAGGGGGCGACGGACCTGCTCATGGGGCTGGGCGGTGCGGTCGCGGGGGCCGTCGGCGGGCCGCTGCTGGCGTTCGGCGGCTTCGGGCTGGTGGCGGCGGCCGCCGCGCTGCTGGTGGTGCCGCTGGCGGTCGTGTGGGGCGGCGCCCGGCGGGCGTCGGCCTCGGCGGCAGCGGAGTCGCCGGACGTGGCCGAGAGTGCTCAGCGCCGGCCGCGGTAGTCGCGGATCAGCAGCACGATGCTGATCAGCAGCACCGTGACGATGCCGATCTGCAGGACGGCGTCCCAGGTGCCCGAACCCGTGCTGGGGAACATGCGTCGAGCGTAGGCCGGGAGCGGTTTCGAAGCCGGTCTGGGTACCGTCGTGGGGTGCGCCTGCAGGAGTTCTGGTCCCGGATGCGCGATGAGTTCGGGTCGATGCGGGCCGAGGCCGTGGCACGTGACCACGTGTTCGCCGCCATCGGCGGCCGTTCGGCGGTCGAGGCGATCGAGGCCGGGGTGAGCGTGCGGAAGGTCTGGCTGGCCGTCTGCGAGGAGTACGACGTCCCGCCGAAGAGGCGCTGATCCCGGCTCGGCCGACGGCCCGGGGACGGGCTCCGGCGTGTCGCTGGATTCGAACAGGTGTTCGTCTTACCCTGGCATGCACAGGCCCGCGGCGGCGTCCACAGATGCGCTCGGTCCGTCGAAAGTGTCAGACCCCCGCCCTAGCGTCGGCGACGACCCGCTCCCCGCGACACCCGAAGGTGGACACCATGGCAACGCTCGACCGCGACAAGGCCCTCGACATGGCCCTTGCCCAGATCGACAAGCAGTTCGGCAAGGGCTCCGTCATGCGCCTGGGCGACTCGCCCGAGGTTGCCATGAAGGTGATCCCGACCGGCTCCATCGCCCTCGACATCGCCCTGGGCGTCGGTGGCCTGCCGCGCGGCCGGGTCGTGGAGGTCTACGGCCCCGAGGCCTCGGGCAAGACGACGGTGGCGCTGCACGCTGTCGCCAACGCCCAGGCGTCCGGGGGCATCGTCGCCTTCATCGACGCCGAGCACGCCCTCGACCCCGACTACGCCCGGGCGATCGGCGTCGACACCGACGCGCTGCTGATCAGCCAGCCCGACACCGGTGAGCAGGCGCTCGAGATCGCCGACATGCTGATCCGCTCCGGCGCGCTCGACCTCATCGTCATCGACTCGGTGGCCGCCCTGGTGCCCCGCGCCGAGATCGAGGGAGAGATGGGCGACAGCCACGTGGGTCTGCAGGCCCGGCTGATGAGCCAGGCGCTCCGCAAGATCACCGGGGCGCTGAGCAACTCGGGCACGACCTGCATCTTCATCAACCAGCTGCGCGAGAAGGTCGGCGTCGTGTACGGCTCGCCGGAGGTCACCACCGGTGGGCGCGCGCTGAAGTTCTACTCCTCCGTCCGGCTCGACGTCCGCCGTATCGAGACCCTCAAGCAGGGCACCGACGCGGTCGGCAGCCGGGTGCGGGTCAAGGTCGTGAAGAACAAGGTGGCCGCGCCGTTCAAGCAGGCCGAGCTCGACCTCATCTGGGGCACCGGCTTCAGCCGCGAGGGTGGCCTCATCGACATCGGCGTCGAGCAGGGGTTCGTCCGCAAGTCCGGTGCCTGGTACACCTACGAGGGCGACCAGCTCGGGCAGGGCAAGGAGAACGCCCGCACCTTCCTGCGCGACAACCCCGACCTGGCCGACGAGATCGAGAAGAAGATCAAGGAGAAGCTGGGCATCGGCGCCAAGCTCGACGCACCGGCGGTCGAGCCGGCGGACTTCTGATCCTCCGGTGAGCGACTCCTGGATGGACGCCGCCGCGGAGCCGGCGGGCGACGATGCCCGCCGGCCCGGTCGGCGCCGTTCCAGCGGCTCGGGGCGGGCCCGCGAGCGGGGCAGGTCCAGCTTCGGGGAGGGCGGCCGCGGCCAGGGCGCGCGACGCCGCGACGGTGGACCGGCGGGCGATCCCGACGGTCCGGCCGGGGCAGCGGTCGAGGAGATGGCCGATCCGGAAGCAGCGGCCCGTGGCATCTGCCTGCGCGCCCTCACCGGGGCGGCCAAGACCCGGCAGCAGCTCGCCGAGCTGCTCGACCGCAAGGACGTCCCCGCGGCGGCGGCGGCAGCCGTCCTCGACCGGTTCAGCGAGGTCGGGCTGATCGACGACGCCGCTTTCGCGGCGGCGTGGGTGAGCTCCCGGCAGACCGGCCGCGGCCTCTCGCGCCGGGCGCTGGCCGCAGAACTGCGCGCCAAGGGCGTGGACGGTGACGTGGCCGCCGCGGCCGTGGCCGAGGTCGACCCCCAGGACGAGTGGGACACCGCCCGCCGGCTGGTCCAGCGCAAGGCGCCGAGCATGGCCCGCCTGGACCGGGTCACCGCGGAACGCCGGCTGGTCGGCATGCTGGCCCGCAAGGGCTACGGCGGCGGGCTGGCCGGGATCGTGGTCCGGGAGGCCCTCGACGAGCTGCTCGCCGCCGCGGAGCCCGCGGACGCCGAGCCCACCGCTGGGGCGGACGACGCCGGCGACGAGAGCACGCCCGCCCTGCCCGGCGAGGACGCGGGGCAGGTCGTGCCGGGCGGAGGGGCGCGCAGCTCCGGCCGTGGGTTCTCCGGTGGGTTCTCCGGTGGGTTCTCCGGTGGGTCCGGGGGCGGCGGCTTCGGCACCGGCGGCCTCGGCAGACGGAAGCCCGGCCACCGGGCGGCGGAGGGCAAGCCCAACGGCAGCGGCCTCGGCGGCGGCGGAGCCGGAGGCATCTCCGGCCAGCGGGCGGTGAGCATGGCCGACGAGGTCGGCGAGGGCCACTGGGAGTCGATCAGCCGCCGCTCCGCCGGCCCGTCGATCGAGCCGCGGTCCCGCTGACCTCTGGCAGCACGCCGCCGGAACAGCAGAACGCCAGCAGCCCAGATCCGGATCGGATCTGGGCTGCTGGCGTCACCGGTCGTCGGCCGCAGCGACGACCCGGCGGTCAGCGGTCGAGCCAGGCGGTGACGTCGACGGCCACGCCGTCGGCCGCGTCGTCGTCCGGCACGAGCCAGCGACGGCTGCGCTCCTGGCCGGCGCCCAGCCACAACTGGATGGAGGCGTCGAACTGCGACATGGTCAGCGTCTTGGCTAGGCTCGGCGAGCTGACCGGCCCCAGGAAGGTCACGTCGCTCTCCTCCCCGGTCTCGTAGCGCAGCACGACGCGGCAGCGGGAGCGGCGGTGCCGAGCCGGGGGCACGGCCTCCCGCACGATCGCGGACTCGGCGCCGGCGGCCGCGGCGAACTCGGCAGCAGACGAGCGCAGCCGGCTGACGAACAGCTGAGCTGTGTCAGCCAGGTCCGGTTCTAGGACGGGAGCGGCGGCAGTCATGTCTTCCATCTCGGCAGCCGGTGCCGCGGATGCCACCGGCTGAAAGTGACAAGCCGCGACCGGTCATCCGTCGGCCGCCACAGGAACCGGCCGCGGCTGCCCGGCCGGGCGACGCCGCGGAGGTCGACCGGCCGTGCGCCGCTGCGGGGAAGGAGTGCTCGGAGCGGGGGCTCAGGGGGTGCGGTCGGGCCCCGGCGTGGCGGCGTCCAGCGGAACGGTCTCGTCCGGCAGCCCGACGCCCTTCGTGCCCGTCATCCGCCGGTCGCTGCTCGTCCGCCGCTCGGCGAGCTTGGCCAGCTGGGAGAGCAGCACGTTGACGATGATGTAGATCAGGCCGGCGGCCACGTACAGCTGGAACGTGTACTGGTTGCCGAACCGTGGGACGAAGAACTCAACCAGGCTGCGGGCCTGCCGGAGCAGCTCGAAGTACCCGATGATGAAGCCCAGCGAGCTGTCCTTGAGCAGCACCACCAGCTGCGCGATGAGCACCGGCAGCATCCGGCGCACCGCCTGGGGGAGCAGCACCAGGGTCATCACCTGCGACTTGCGCAGTCCGAGGCCGAACGCCGCCTCCCGCTGGCCGGCGGCCACCGACAGGATGCCGGCCCGGAAGATCTCGGCGAGCACCGCCATGTTGTAAAGGATCAGCCCGCCGGTCAGGGCGGCGTAGGCGCTGAGCCGGATGCCGAAGCTCGGCAGCACGAAGTACAGGCTGAAGATGACGACCAGCAACGGGATCGCGCGGAAGAACTCGATCAGCGTCGTCGCGGCGATCCGGACCGCGCGGTGGTCGGAGAGCCGGCCGACCGCCAGGAACAGGCCTAGCACGGTGGCGAACACCATGCCGACCAGAGCAACCTGCAGCGTGCGCACCAGCGCCTCACCGAGGGCCTGCGGAACGCCGCTGTTCGGGTCGAACAGGACGGCCCAGCGCTGCGGGTCCAGCTGGTCGTTGCCGGCGAGGCGGACCAGGACGAAGGCGATGATCGCCAGCACGATCAGCGCGCCGATCACCGTGCCGATGCGGATGCGCTTGCGCGCCTTCGGGCCGGGCAGGTCGAACAGCACGGGGGTGGTCATCGGAGGATCGCCACCCGGCGCTCCATCCGGCTGATCCCGTAGGCCGAGGTCAGGGTGATCAGCATGTAGCCGATTACGACGGCCAGCAGGACGAGCAGCAGCTCACCGGCGTTGGCGTTGGACAGCCGCTGCAGCGAGGCGGTCAGCTCCGAGACGGCGAACCCGGCGGCGATCGAGGTGTTCTTGACCATCGCGATCCAGACGTTGCCCAGCGGCGGGACGACGGTGCGGAAGGCCTGCGGCAGCACCACCTCGCGCAGCGACTGCCCGAAGGTCAGCCCGATCGCCCGGGAGGCCTCGGCCTGGCCGGGGTTGACGGCATTGATGCCGGAGCGGACCGCCTCGCAGACGAAGGCGGCGGTGTACAGCCCGACGGCGAGCACCGAGCCGGTGAAGAAGCCGACGGCGAAGTCGATCTGCGGCAGGCCGAAGATGATGAAGAAGAAGACCACCGTCAGCGGGGTGTTGCGGAACGTCTCCACGTAGAACGTCGACAGCCCGCGCAGCGGGGTGATCGGGCTGACCCGGAACGCGGCCAGCACGGTGCCCAGCACCAGGGCCAGCAGCCCGGCGAGCAAGGACATGCTCAGCGTCGTGAGGAAGGCGTCCCGCAGCAGCGGGAAGTTGTCGATGAAGAACTGCACAGCGCCTCCTCTCGAGGCTGGGCGTGGCACGGTGCCGCCGGGCGGGGAGTGCCCCCGCCCGGCGGCGTCGTCCGGGAGCGGTCAGTAGCGGTCGACGGCCGGCGGCTCGGGGGCCTCGGTGCCGCTGATGGCGCCCGCGGTGCTGTCCCAGGCCTCGGCCCAGGCGCCGCTCTCGTAGGCCTGCTCCAGGGTGTCGTTGATGAACGCGCGGAACTCGTCATCGCCCTTCGGGATGCCGATGCCGTACGGCTCCTCGGTGAACGGGTTGCCGACCAGGTCGAACTGGTCCGGGCTGCCGGCGACCAGGCCGGTCAGGATGACGTTGTCGGTGGTGACCGCGTCGACCTGGCCGTTGGCGAGGGCGTCGGCGCACTTGGAGTAGACGTCGAAGAGCGTCAGCTGCGCCTCGGGGTAGTTGGTGCGGATCTCCTCCGCCGGGGTCGAGCCCTCCACCGAGCAGACGTTCTTCCCGGCCAGGTCCTCCGGGCCCTGGATGCCCAGCGGGTTGCCCTCGGCGACCATGATGTCCTGCCCGGCCTCGTAGTACGGCCCGGCGAAGTCGATGCGCTGCTTGCGGTCGTCGTTGATCGTGTAGGTCGCCACCACCATGTCGACCCGGCCCTCCTCGATGAAGGCCTCGCGGTTGGCCGACACGGTCTCGGTCCAGGTGATGTCCTCGGGCGCGATGCCGAGCTCCGCAGCGATGATCTTGGCGACCTCGACGTCGAAGCCCTCCGGGGTCCCGGCCGGGGTGCGCAGGCCGAAGCCGGGCTGGTCGAACTTGGTGCCGACGGTCATCGTGCCGGCCTCGGCGAGCTCGGCCATCGTCGTCCCGGCCTCGAAGTCGACGTTCTCCTCGACCTCGACCGGAGCGTCCGCGGCGTCCTCGACGGTGTCGCCGGCCTCGCTGGAGCAGCCGGCCAGGACGACGCCGAGGGCGGCGAACGCAGCGGCGTATCGGGTGATGCGCATGGGTGTCCTCTCAGTTCTCTGCTGGGTCAGTGGTTGAGGATCTTGGAGAGGAAGTCCTTGGCCCGGTCGGAGCTCGGGTCGGTGAAGAAGGTCTCCGGGTCGGCGGACTCGAGGATCCGGCCGCCGTCCATGAAGACCACGCGGTTGGCCGCCCGGCGGGCGAAGCCCATCTCGTGGGTGACCACGATCATGGTCATCCCCTCCTGGGCCAGCCCGACCATCACCTCGAGGACCTCGTTGATCATCTCCGGGTCGAGGGCGGAGGTCGGCTCGTCGAAGAGCATGACCTTCGGGTCCATGGCCAGGGCACGGGCGATCGCCACCCGCTGCTGCTGGCCACCGGACAGCTGGGCGGGCACCTTGTCGGCCTGCGCGCTGACCCCCACCCGGTCGAGCAGCTCCCGGGCGCGCTTCTCCGCGTCGGCCTTCGACTGCTTGCGGACCTTGATCGGCCCGAGGGTGACGTTGTCCAGCACCGTCTTGTGCGCGAAGAGGTTGAAGCTCTGGAACACCATGCCGACGTCGCTGCGCAGCCGGGCCAGCTCCTTGCCCTCCTCGGGCAGCCGCACGCCGTCGATGGTGATCTCACCGGACCCGATGGACTCCAGGCGGTTGATCGTGCGGCACAGCGTCGACTTGCCCGACCCCGACGGCCCGATGACGACGACCACCTCGCCACGGTCGATGGTCAGGTCGATGTCCTGCAGCACGTGGAGATCGCCGAACCACTTGTTGACGCCGGACAGGCGGACGAGAGGCTCTCCGGTCGGACGTTCGGTCACGGTGGGTGACCCTAGGCGGCGCGCACACCAGGTTGGTCGCCGTGCGATCACGAAGCTGTAACGAAGCCGCCGGCCGGTCGTCAGGTCCGCGGCCTGCTGTCGCCCTGATCACGCCCGGTGGTCCCGGAGGGCAGGAATGGCAGGAGGGGGCTGCGGCGTCCGTACGATCGCCATGTGGAACAGGGCAAGACGTACCGGGTGCGCACCTACGGCTGTCAGATGAACGTGCACGACTCCGAGCGGCTGGCCGGGTTGCTCGAGGCAGCGGGGTACCGCGCCGCCGTCGAGGGCGACGACGCCGACGTCGTCGTCCTGAACACCTGCGCGGTGCGGGAGAACGCCGACAACCGCCTCTACGGCAACCTCGGGCACCTGCGGCCGGTGAAGGACGCCCGCCCCGGCATGCAGATCGCCGTCGGTGGCTGCCTGGCCCAGAAGGACCGCAGCGAGATCGTCCGCCGCGCACCCTGGGTGGACGTCGTCTTCGGCACCCACAACGTCGGCTCGCTGCCGGCCCTGCTGGAGCGCGCCCGGCACAACGCCGAGGCGCAGGTGGAGATCGTCGAGGCCCTGGAAGTCTTCCCGTCCAGCCTGCCGGCCAAGCGCGACTCCGCCTACGCCGGCTGGGTGTCGATCAGCGTCGGCTGCAACAACACCTGCACGTTCTGCATCGTCCCGGCGCTGCGCGGCACGGAGAAGGACCGCCGTCCCGGTGACGTGCTGGCCGAGGTGCAGGCGCTGGTCGACCAGGGCGTGCTCGAGGTGACCCTGCTCGGGCAGAACGTGAACAGCTACGGCGTGGAGTTCGGCGACCGCGGCGCCTTCGCCGACCTGCTGCGCGCCACCGGCCGGATCGAGGGGCTGGAGCGCATCCGGTTCACCAGCCCGCACCCGGCGAGCTTCACCGACGACGTCATCACCGCCATGGCCGAGACGCCGGCGGTCTGCCCGCAGCTGCACATGCCGCTGCAGTCGGGCTCCGACGACGTCCTGCGCCGGATGCGCCGCGCGTACCGGCAGGAGCGTTACCTGGGGATCATCGACCGGGTACGCGGCGCCATGCCGCACGCGGCGATCACCACCGACGTCATCGTCGGCTTCCCCGGGGAGACCGAGGCCGACTTCCAGGCCACCCTGGACGTCGTCGCGCAGGCCCGGTTCGCCGGCGCCTACACGTTCCAGTACTCCAAGCGTCCCGGGACGCCGGCCGCCGAGATGGACGGCCAGCTGCCCAAGGAGGTCGTGCAGGAGCGCTACCTGCGGCTGGCCGCGCTGCAGGAGGAGATCGGCTGGTCGGAGAACCGGGCGCAGGTCGGGCGCACGGTCGAGCTGCTCGTCGCCGCGGGGGAGGGCAGCAAGGATGCCGCGACCGGCCGGCTGTCCGGCCGGTCCCGGGACGGCCGGCTGGTGCACTTCCGGCCGGGCGGGGACGGCGGGGCCTCCGGCGTCCGCCCCGGCGACGTCGTCGAGACGGTGGTCACGCAGGCCGCGCCGCACCACCTGGTGGCCGACGGCCCGCTGCTCTCGCACCGGCGCACCCGGGCCGGCGACGCCGGCGAGGCCGGCACCCGCCCGACGACACCTGGCGTGCTGCTCGGCATGCCGCGCATCGGCGTCCCGGCCTGAGGAAGGACCCCCTCCTCCCCGCCCCTCGCCGGCTCGGGGCGGTGCCCGGGAGGGGGCCGGGTCGGCTCAGGAAAGCTCGAGCAGCAGCTCGGTGAGCTCCTCGGGCCGGTTCTCCGGGACCATGTGCGTGGTCGCGATCTCCCGGTACCGCCACGCGTCGGACGCGCGCGCCCGGGCGGCCGCGGCCTGGAACGCCCCGACCGCGGGGCCTCCGGCACCGGCGGTGGCCCGCACGTATGTGCGAGTGAACGGGGCGTCCTCCAGCGGCCGGAGCAGCCGGACCGGCTCGGTGAAGCAGCCGATCGGGTGCGGGGTACGCCGGGGGACGGCGAACGCGGCGACCGTCGGGTCCTCGAACTCCCGGTCCGGCGGCGGGACCAGCCAGCTGCCGTCCACAGCCGGCGCCGGGACGGGCTGACCGGTGAGGTCGTACAGCGACTGTCCGGCATCGGGCACGAAGGCGTCCAGGTAGAGCAGGTGCCGAACCCGGTCGGCGAGGTGTTCCAGTGCCCCGGTGACGACCATGCCGCCGTAGGAGAACCCGACCAGGACGACGTTCCGCAGGTCCTCGAACAGCACCTGCCCGACGACGTCCTGCACGTGCGTCCGGAGCGTCACCTGCGGGCTGGCGAGGTGCGCCCGCTCCCCGATCCCGGTGAGGCTGGGCGTGTACACCTGGTGCCCGGCCGCCTGCAGCAGCGGCCGGACACGACGGAACCCGTGGGCGCCGCTCCACGCACCGTGCACCAGCACGTAGGTGGTCATGGCGGGCGCTCCGTCAGCGGCGGCCGGCGGCCTTCTCGGCCTCGGCCAGCCACTCGCGGCGGGTGGTCAGGGCGTCCTGGGCCTCGCTGACCCGCTTCGCGTTGCCGGCTGCCTCGGCCTTGGCCAGCTGCTCCTCGGCCTTGGTCACCGCCGCGCGCATCGAGGTCAGCAGCGGGTTCTCCGGCTCCGTGCGGGGACGCGAGGAGTCCACGGCGCCGCGGACCTTCTGCTCGACGGCCCGCATGCGGTCCTCCAGGTCACGCATCACGCCGCGCGGCACGTGCCCGATCGCGTCGTAGCGCTCCTGGATCTTGCGCAGCGCGTGCTGCGCCCCGCGGAGGTCCTTCGACGGGTCGAGCTTCTCCGCCTCGGCCAGCAGCTCCTCCTTCTGCTGCTGGTTGGCGACCTCCTCGCTGGAGCGGGCCTGGTCGTTGGCGGTGCGGGCGGCGAAGAAGACGTCCTGGGCGCCCCGGAAGCGCTTCCAGAGGTCGTCGTCGGTGTCCCGGCCGGTGCGCGGCACGGCCTTCCAGCGGTCCATCAGCGACCGCATCGCGGCGCTGGTCGGACCCCACTCGGTGGAGGTGGACAGCCGCTCGGCCTCGGTGATCAGCTCGGTCTTGGCCGCGCGGGACTCCGCGCGCTGCGCGTCGAGGGTGGCGAAGTGCGCCCCGCGACGCCGGCCGAAGGCATCCCGCGCCGCGGCGAAGCGCTGCCAGAGCGCGTCGTCGGTCTTGCGGTCGATGCCCCTGATCGTCTTCCACTCCTCGACGATCGCCTTGAGCCGGTCGCCGGCGGCCTTCCACTGCGTGGAGTCCGCGGCGATCTGCTCGGCCTCGGCCGCGAGGGCCTCCTTGCGCTGCACCTGGGCCGCGCGGGCGGCGGCCTTCTCGGCGCGGCTCTCGGCGAGCGCGGCGTCAGCGGTGCTGACCATCGCCCGGGCGCGGGCGGCCAGGCCGTCGAGGTCGCCAACGGCGGTGGCCGCCGGGACGGTGTCGGCCAGCGCCTGGGCCTTGGACTTGATCTCGCCCGGGTTGCCGGTGTGGGCGGCGAGCCGGGCTTCCAGCAGCGACACCTCCGTGGCGAGGTCGTCGAAGCGGCGGCCGTAGTGCGCCAGGCCCTCGGCCGGCTCGCCGGCCTGCCACGAACCGACCGCCCGCTCGCCGTCGGCGGTGCGGACGAAGACGGTGCCCTCCTCGTCGACCCGGCCCCACTGGGTCGGGTCGGAGGCCGGCGCCGCGGGCGGCGCCTCGACCGCGGTGGCGTCGCCCTCGGCCGGCGCGTGCGGGACGGGCGCGTGCGGAACGGGGGCGTGCGGAACGGGGGCGTGCGGAACCGGCGGCCGCGGCACGGGCGGCCCGGACACCGGGACGGCGGGGAGTTCGCCGACCGACTGCGGAACCGAGTCGGTGAGCGCCTCGGGAGCCGCGGCAGCGGCCGGTGCGGGGGTGACCTCGGGCGAGGGGGCGGCGGGCGCGGCGGCGAGGACGTCGGCCTCCGCCGCGGCGGCGAGCGCGCCGGTGGACTGCTCGTCGCCGGCCGGCGCGTCCGCCGGGGGAGTGCCGAGGTCACCGGCGGCGGCTGCGGCGGCGAGGCCGGCGGCCTCGTCCGCGACGGGTGTGCCGGCCGTCGGTGCGGCGGGCGCGGCGTCGGCCGGGTCGGCCGCGACGGGCGTTCCCGCGTCCGGGGTTCCCACCGCGGACTCGCCCGCTGCGGGCTCCGCGACCTCCGGCGTCGCGCCCTCTTCCGGGGCTGCTGCGCCGCCCGTCGCATCCGCGGTCAGCGCAGGGTCCTGGGACGCCTGCAGCGTCTCCTCCGGGGAGGAAGGGGACTGCGGCGTCTGGTCTCCGGTGTTCTCCGTGCTCGACACGCGACGGAGTCTCCCACGATCCATCCGCGACACTCCCTGGCGTGAGCTCTGCTGCCCCGGTGACCGTGGCCTTCTGCCCTTCTCCGCCGTTGCTGCTGCCCGCCGTGGGCGGCACGGCGACGTCCGCGGCCTCCGCATTGCGGGCCGCGGTGCTCCTGGCGGTGGAGTCCGTGCTGGCGGAGCGGCCCGACGTGCTGGTGGTGGTCGGCGTCGGCGGAGCCGGCCGCGCGGCGACCGGCGCACGGGCGCTGCGGTTCGGCCCCGGGGACGCCGGGGACCTGCGCGGGTACGGCATCGACCTGGAGGTGCCCTTCGCCGGCCGGGCCCGGCCGGGCGGGCAGCGGCTGCCCCTGGCGCACACCGTCGGCGCCTGGCTGCTGGATCACGCCGGCCACATCGGCCCGCGCCTGGGCGTCGGCCCCGACGGCCTGGCTCCGGTCCTGGCGGAGCTGCCCGCGTCGGTCGGGGTCCTGGCGATGGGCGAGGGATCGGCCCGGCGCAGTGACAAGGCGCCCGGACACCTCGACCCGGCCGCAGCCGGGTTCGACGCCACCGTGGCCGCGGCGCTGGCCGGAGGCGACGCCGCGGCGCTGGCCGCGCTCGACCCGCAGGAGGGGGAGCACCTGCTCGCGGCGGGGGTGCCCGTGTGGCGGGCGGTCGGTGCGGCGCTGGGCGGCCGCCCGGTGGTCGCCGGGCTGCGGTACGACGACGCCCCGTTCGGGGTGGGCTACCTCGTCGCCGAATGGCACCTGCCGTGACCGGCGTCCGGCCGCGCCGCACCGACGGCGCCGCGCTGCCGGTGGTCGCCGTCGTGGGCCCGACCGCGACCGGCAAGACCGCCCTGGCCGTCGCCCTCGCCTCCCGGCTCGGTGGCGAGGTGGTCAATGCCGACTCCATGCAGCTCTACCGCGGCATGGACATCGGGACGGCGAAGCCCGACCTGCACGAGCGGGGCGGGGTGCCGCACCATCTGCTCGACCTCTGGGACGTGCGGGAGCCCGCGTCGGTGGCCGAGTACCGGCGGCGCGCCCGGGCCGAGATCGACCGTCTCCGGGCCGCCGGGGTGGTGCCGCTGCTGGTCGGCGGCTCGGGGCTCTACGTCCGCGCGGTCCTCGACGAGCTCGACTTCCCCGGCACCGACCCAGCGGTGCGGGCCCGGCTGGAGGCCGAGCTGGCCGACGGCGGGGCCGCGGCGCTGCACGGCCGCCTCGCCGTCCTCGACCCCGCGGCCGCCGCGGCGATCCTGCCCAGCAACGGCCGGCGGCTGGTCCGGGCGCTGGAGGTCGTCGAGCTGACCGGCCGGCCGTTCGCTGCCCGGATGCCCGACCCGCGACCCCACTACCCGGCGGTCACGGTGGGGTTGGACCGGGCCGTGGCCGCGCTCGACGAGCGGGTCGCGCTGCGGGTGGACCGCATGTGGGCCGCCGGTTTCGTCGACGAGGTGGCCGCGCTGGACGCCGCCGGGCTGCGCGCGGGGCCCACCGCCTCCCGGGCGCTGGGCTACGCCCAGGTGCTGCAGCAGTTCGACGGGACGCTGACTGCGGCCGAGGCCCGGGAGCGGACGGTCGTCTCGACCCGGCGCTTCGTCCGGCGGCAGCGCTCCTGGTTCCGCCGGGACGCCGGCACCACCTGGTTCGACGCGGCGCGACCGGACCTGCTGCCCCGGGTGCTCGACCTCCTCGCCGCCCGGGCCGCCACGCCGGCCGACCGTAGGATCGAGGGGTGAGCGAGAGCGCGGGTCCGCGGGTGCTGCAGGGGCACGGCACGGAGAACGACTTCGTCGTCCTGCCCGATCCCGATGGCACGGTGTGGCCGGAGTCGCGGCTGGACGGCGCGCTGGTGCGGCGGTTGTGCGACCGGCGGGCCGGCCTCGGCGGCGACGGCGTCCTGCGGGTGGTGCGCAGCCAGCACGTGCCCGACGCCCCGGCCGCGCTGGGCGAGGCGCTGC
Source organism: Modestobacter lapidis (assembly GCF_054780755.1). Classification (NCBI taxonomy): domain Bacteria; kingdom Bacillati; phylum Actinomycetota; class Actinomycetes; order Geodermatophilales; family Geodermatophilaceae; genus Modestobacter; species Modestobacter lapidis. The sequence continues at coordinate 46,502 of NZ_BAAGVS010000026.1, forward strand.
CGCAGTGCGCCTGGTTCATGGACCACCGCAACGCCGACGGCTCGTACGCCGAGATGTGCGGCAACGGCATCCGGCTGTTCCTCCACGTGCTGCTCGCCGAGGGGCTGCTCGATCCGGCGACGGCCCAGGCCGGTGTCCTGGTCGGCACCCGCGGCGGGCCGCGCCGGGTCGGTGCCCGGCCGGACGGCGGCTACTGGGTGGACATGGGCCCGGCGCGCGAGTTGGGCCGCGGCGAGGCCGTGGTCGGGGGACGCCGGCTGGGCGGGGCCGGCATCTCGATGGGCAACCCGCACCTGGTGTGCCTCACCGACGTGCCGGTGGACGACGTCGACCTGACCGAGCTCCCCGTCGTCGACCCGGGGATGTTTCCCGAAGGGGTCAACGTCGAGGTGGTCAACGTCCTGCCGGACCGGCCGGCCGGCCCGCACGTGCGGATGCGCGTGTACGAGCGCGGTGTGGGCGAGACCCGATCCTGCGGTACCGGCGCGTGCGCGGTGGCCGCCGCGGCGCTGGCCGCCACCGGCGCGACCACCGGCACCGTCGCGGTCGACGTGCCGGGCGGCCGGCTCAGCGTGGCGTTCGACGGCCGGACCACCGTGCTCGGCGGCCCGGCCGTCGTCGTCGGTGCCGGCAACCTGACGGCGGAGTGGCTGGCCGGCTGACGAAGCCCGGCGGTCAGGGCTTGGCCGCGCCGCCGGAGGACGCATCGTGGTCGCCCGGGGCGTCGCCGGCGGCACCGCGCGGTTCGCCGCGGCCGGTGTCCTGGTCGGTGCCGCCCAGCGGATTGCGCGGCGGATTGAGGCCCTTCGGGTCGCGGCCGGGGTCGTCGATCTCCTCGCCGGAGGTGGTGCTCATCTCGGGTCCTTCCCCTCGACAGCGGTCAACTACCCGGAGGCCCTACCCGGCCGGCTGCTCGGCAACCGGTAGGTCGCGCATGCCCAGCAGCGGGCTCGTCACCACCCACAGCGCGGCCAGCCCCTGCCCCGCGGCGGCCACCCACAGCGCCGGGACGACGCCGAGCCAGGTGCCCAGCACCCCGCCGAGCAGCCCGCCCAGGGGGATCGTGCCGAAGACCAGGAACCGCACCGAGGCGTTCATCCGGCCCAGTAGCGCCGGCGGGCACAACCGCTGCCGGAAGCTCACCTGGGTGACGTTGTAGGCCACGATCGCCCAGCTCACGCCGAACTGGCCGACCACCAGGAGCGCCACCGGCGGCCCCAGGGCCGCCAGGGGGATGAGCGTGGCGAAGGGGAACAGCAGCAGGGCCGACAGCGGGATCGCCCGGCCCTCGCCCACCCACCGCGCGAACCAGGCGGCGGTGCAGGCGCCGAGCAGGCCTCCCAGCGCGCCGGCGGAGAGCACGACGCCGAGGACGCTCGCCGTCAGCCCCAGCCCGCGGAGCGCGAAGAGCACCAGCAGGGTGGTGGCGATCGTGCCGAACAGGTTCGCCGTCCCCGTGCAGGCCACGATCCGGCGCAGCAGCGGGTGCCGGACGACGAAGCCCAGACCTTCGGCGATCTCGCTGCGCAGCCGCCGGCGCGTGGCGCGGTCGGGCGTCCGGTCGGGACGGCCGATCCCGCCCAGGAATGCTGCGGACAGCAGGAACGACGCGGCGTCCACGGCGATCAGCAGCGGAGCCCCCAGCACCCGCAGCAGGACCCCGGTGATTCCTGGCCCGGCCACCTGCGCAACGGCCCGGCTGGCCTCCAGCTTGCCGTTGCCGTCGACGATCTGGTCCGCGTCGACCAGCGCGGGCAGATAGCTCTGGTAGGCCACGTCGAAGAACACCGTGGCCGTACCGGTGACGGCGGCGACGACGTAGAGCTGCCCCAGGCTGAGCGCGTCCATCACCCAGGCCAGCGGCAGCGTGGCCAGCGTGACGGCGCGGACGAGGTCGGCGGCCACCAGCACCCGCTTGCGGCGCCAGCGATCGACCCACGCTCCTGCGGGCAGCCCGATGACCAGGAACGCAGCCGTCTCGAGCGCGGTCAGCACGCCCATCTGCAGCGGCGTGGCGTCCAGCATCGTGACGGCCAGCACGGGCAGCGCCAGCAGGGTGACCTGGGTGCCCAGCTGGCTGACCGTCTCCGCCGCCCACAGCTGGCCGAAGTCCCGGTGTCGCCAGAGGCTGCGGGTGCCGTGCGGCGCCGCCTGGGTCGACGGGCTCATGGGCGGAGCCTGCGCCAGTGATTGGGAAGTGTCAATCAATGTCCGGCGCGTCGGCCTACGCTCGGGCGGATGAACCGGGAGAGGCCTGCCGCGCACGGTTCGCCGCGCCCGGGAGTGGCCGGCGAGCGGCGGTCCGCCACCGACGCGGAGGCCCGCGCGCTGGCCTCCGCCGTCCGGCTGCGGATCCTGCGGCTGTGCCTGGACGGGGCGCTGACCAACAGGGAGATCGCCACCCGGCTGGGCCGCAACCCGGCCACCGTGCTGCACCACGTGCGCACCCTGGTCGACACCGGCTTCCTCGCTCCCGAGCCCGAGCGGCGCGGGGTCCGCGGCGCACGCGAGGTGCCCTACCGGGCCACGGGCAAGAGCTGGCTGATGGACGTCGATGACCGGCCCGCCGCGGCCCGCGACCCGCTGCTCGCGGCGTTCCTCGAGGAGGTCGCCGCGGTGGGGGAGGCCCGGCTGGAGAGCTCCCGTCTCGGGCTGCGGCTGGCGGCCGGGGAGCTCGAGGAATTCCGGCGCCGCCTCCACGCCCTGCTCGACGAATACGCCCGCCGGCCCCCCGACCCGGGCGGGGACAAGTGGTCGGTCTACTTCGGGATGCACCCGGAGGGCTGAGGTGTTGTACCCGGTGATGACGACAACTCAGGTGCCCCGGTCGACGGGGCGTGCCACGCTGGAGACGATGACGACAGCCCAGGACCGAGCCCTTCGCGACGACGCGGCCGCGGGATCCGACGAGGCCGCGGGCTCCCCGCCGGCCCCCGAGGCCCACCCGACCGACGCCGCCGGCGCCACCCGCCCAGCTCCCGCCGGCAACTGGGACACCCTCGACGACACCACCGGCTCCTACGCCCTCGAGGAGCGCGGCGCGCTGCGCCGCATCGCCGGCCTGGGCACCGAGCTCACCGACGTCACCGAGGTCGAGTACCGCCAGCTGCGCCTGGAGCGAGTGGTGCTGGTCGGCGTCTGGACCGAGGGGACGGCGAGTGACGCGCAGCGGTCGCTGGCCGAGCTCGCTGCGCTGGCCGAGACCGCCGGTTCCGAGGTGCTGGAGGCCCTCGTCCAGCGGCGGGACAAGCCCGACGCCGCCACCTACGTCGGCTCGGGCAAGGCCAACGAGATCCGCGACATCGTCGCCGCCACCGGTGCCGACACCGTGGTCTGTGACGGTGAGCTGACGCCCGGTCAGCTCAACCAGCTGGAGAAGATCCTCAAGGTCAAGGTGGTCGACCGGACCGCGCTGATCCTGGACATCTTCGCCCAGCACGCGACCAGCCGGGAGGGCAAGGCCCAGGTCGAGCTGGCCCAGATGCAGTACATGCTGCCGCGCCTGCGCGGCTGGGGTGAGTCGATGAGCCGGCAGGCCGGTGGCCGGGTCGCCGGCGGTGGCGGGATCGGTACCCGTGGCCCCGGTGAGACCAAGATCGAGACCGATCGGCGACGGATCCGGGCCCGGGTGAGCAAGCTGCGCCGCGAGATCGCCGGGATGGCGACGGCACGGGCCACGCAGCGCAACTCCCGTGACCGCAACGCCACCCCGAGCGTCGCGATCGCCGGCTACACCAACGCCGGGAAGTCCAGCCTGCTCAACCGGCTGACCGACGCCGGTGTCCTGGTGCAGGACGCGCTGTTCGCCACCCTCGACCCGACCGTCCGCCGGGCGCAGACGCCGGAGGGCCGCGAGTACACGATGACCGACACCGTCGGCTTCGTCCGGCACCTGCCCCACCAGCTCGTCGACGCCTTTCGGTCGACGTTGGAGGAGGTGGCCGCGGCCGACCTGCTCCTGCACATCGTCGACGGCTCCGACGCGGACCCGCTCGGCCAGATCGACGCCGTCCGGGTCGTCCTCGGCGAGATCGACGCCGCGGCGGTGCCCGAGCTCATCGTGGTCAACAAGGTCGACGCCATGAGCGAGGACGACGTCCTGGCGCTCCGCCAGGCGCTGCCCGGCGCCTCGTGGGTGTCCGCCCGCACCGGCGCGGGGATCGACGCGCTCCGCGACGTCATCGCCGCCCGGCTCCCGCACCCCTCGGTCGATGTGGACGTGCTGGTGCCCTACGACCGGGGCGACCTCGTCGCCCGGGTGCACCGCGACGGCGAGGTCCTGACCGAGGAGCACGCCGCCGAGGGCACCCGGCTCACCGCCCGGGTCGATGCCGGTCTGGCCGCCGCGCTCGAGGGGTTCGCCGCGCCCGTCGGCTGAGCAGCACGTGCCATTCATCGGTCCGGGTCGCCCGCTGCGACCCGGGCCGACGTGGTCCGGCCCATCGTGCTGCTCCGTCCGGCTGGGCCACCCGGCCGGGGGACCGCGCCGACCCGGTCGTGGACTCCGCAGCGGTGGAGGATCACGAACAGGTCACGGTGCCGGTACCGTGGCGCCGTGGCCAGCGGTGCGGTGCAGCGGACGGCGGAGTCGGCCGGGAACCCGACGTCCCGGCCGGCCGGCCCGGTGATCGGGATCGGCCGCCCCCCGTGGTGGCTGCTGCTCGTGGCCACGCTGCTCACCACGGCCGTGACCGCCGACCTGCTCAGCCGGGGCCGGCTGGAGCGGATGGACCTGCGGGTCTCCGAAATCGTCAGCGCCTGGGACCTGCGGAACTCCGACGCCTACTGGCCGATCTGGGTGTTCACGCAGGCCGGTGGACGTGGCTTCATCGTCCTCGTCCTGGCGGCGCTGGTCGGCTGGGTCGCCTGGCGTCGGCGCCCCGCCCTCCCCCTGGTGCTGGTCCGGGTACTGCTCGCGCTCATCCTGCTGACGACGGTCGTGTACGCCTTCAAGTGGGGCGCCGGGCGAACGGCCCCGGCCTACCCGGGGTCCTTCTTCCACCGGGACGGCGCGAGCTACCCCTCCGGGCACGTCGCCAACGCCGTCCTCATGTGGGGCGTCGCCCGCTGGCAGGTGGTGCAGCTCGGGCTGCCGGAGCGGGTGCAGCGCGCCGCCTGGGTGCTGAGCCTCCTGGGGCCGGTGGTGACCGGTGTGGCCATGGTGGCGCTGGACTTCCACTGGGTCACCGATGCGGTCGTCGGCGCGGCGGTCGGCATCCTGCTGCTGGGCGTGGTTCACCTGCTCGACGAGCACCTGCTGTCACGCTGGCCGCATGCCAGACCAGGGCGTACGCCGGGCTGACCCGGCCGGTGGCAGCGCGCGGGCCGGCCGGGCGCTGGCGGTCGTCCCGATGGCCCTCATGTGGGCGGTGCTCCCCGTTGCGGCCCAGGCGGCCGAGGGCGCCTACGCGGCGCCGGTCGCCCAGTGCTCGATCGGCGATCCGCGGCTGCCCGAGCTCTCCGGCCTCGCCACCGCCGGGGGCACGCTGCTCGCGATGAACGACGGGGGCTCGCGGGCCGAGGTCTACGTTCTCGATGCCACGTGCGCGGTCGGCGAGGTGCGCTCCGCGCAGGTCGACCCGTACGACCCCGAGGACCTCGCCCTCGCCGCCGACGGCACCCTGTGGCTGGCCGATACCGGCGACAACCGGCAGGACCGGGCCACGGTGGCGATGATCGGGCTCCGCCCCGACGGCACCAGTTCGCTGACCCGGCTCACCTATCCCGACGGCCCGCACGACGCGGAAGCGTTGCTGCTGGCCCCCGACGGGACGCCGTACCTGGTCACCAAGGAGGTTCTGGGTGCCAGCGCCGTCTACCGCCCCGACGCCCCGCTCGCCGATGGCGCCACCGTGCCGATGACCAAGGTCGCCGACCTCGGCTTCACCCTCACCGGCACCCCGGGCGGGCCGGTCGGCCGGGCCGGGCAGCTGCTGGTCACCGGGGGGGCGGTGTCCGTGGACGGGCAGCGGTTGGCGCTGCGTACCTACACCGACGCCTACGTCTGGCCGCTGACGGGCTCGGACGTGGTCGGTGCACTGCACGGCGCCCCGGTGCGGGTGGCGCTGCCCGAGGCGCCGCAGGGCGAGGCGATCAGCTTCGCCGCCAACAGCCGGGACCTGGTGGTGGCCGGCGAGGGGCTCCCGTCGGTGGTGACCGTGGTGCCCTTCGACAGCACGGCCACGCCGGCGGCTGCGGCCCCGACCGACCCGTCGGCCAGCTCGGCCACTGCGGGGAGCGAGCGCGACACGGTGTCGCCGGTCGTGGCCGCCCTGCTCGCCGCCGTGGTGGCCACGATCGTGGTCTGGACCTGGGGCAGGCTGCGCCGGCACGCCTGATCCGGGTCGCGCCTCAGAGCCGGCGCAGAACCGTGACCACCCGGCCGAGCACCGTGGCATCGTCGCCGGCGATCGGCTGGTACGCCGGGTTATGCGGCAGCAGCCAGACGTGGCCGTCCCGGCGCTTGTAGGTCTTGACGGTCGCCTCGCCGTCGATCATCGCCGCCACGATCTCACCGTTCTCCGCCGTCGGCTGCTGGCGCACGACCACCCAGTCGCCGTCGCAGATCGCCGCGTCGACCATCGAGTCACCGGCCACCTTCAGCATGAACAGCGTGCCTTCGCCGACCAGCTCGCGGGGGAGCGGGAACACGTCCTCGACGGCCTGCTCGGCCAGCACGGGCCCACCGGCGGCGATCCGGCCCACCAGTGGGACATAGGTCGGGACCGGGGCGGTCGCCTCGTCCGTGCCGCTGGCCGCGCCGGACCCGGCCAGCGCGGCGGCGGTGCCCGCGGCCGTGGTGGCCGGCGCCTCGCCGGGGACCTCGCCGGGCAGGCGGACGTCGAGCGCCCGCGGCCGGTTCGGGTCGCGGCGCAGCCAGCCCTTGCGCTGCAGGACCGACAGCTGGTGGGCCACCGAGGACGCCGAGGACAGCCCCACGGCCTCGCCGATCTCCCGGACCGAGGGCGGGTAGCCGCGTCGCTCGATGGAGTCGCGGATGACCTCCAGCACCCGCCGCTGACGCTGGGTCAGCCCGTCCCCGGCCTCGCCGCGGTCGGGGAACTCGCGGACGGCCGCGCCGCCGGCCTCCGCCGGCGTGCTCGCCCGCTTGCGGCGAGGAGCGCCCGGTGCGTTCTCCGGTGTCCCGTTGTCGACCGCCATGTGTCCCCCTCGCCCGGCCGCGCGCCGGGCAGCTCGTCTGCGCACCCTCGTCCACGGGCGCCCGCCGAGCCGCCGGCTGGGCGGGGGTCGGAGAGCGCCGTCGTTGATCGACACGAGGGTAGCGCCTCGAGGCCCCCCGTTTCAAACACATGTTCGAAGCGGACGCCGTGTCGGGGTGTTCCTGTCGGCGGGGTGCGGTAGACATCGCACAGTTCGGATCGAACAGACGTTCGATGCGTGGTGCCGGATGCCGGCGATGGAGGGAGTGAGCCCGATGACCAGTGTGCAGCTCAGCGGGGGCCCGGTCGGCCGGTCCTGGACGGCCCCGTCCCGATCCCGCCACCCGGCGCTGCCGATGCGGGTCGGAGCGGCCCGCATCGGTGGTCCGCCGGCCGCTGCGCCGGTGATCGCGCGCCGTACTGCCGTACGCCCCGGGGGTCGGGCCGCAGGCGGCGCGGGGGTGGCCGTCGTCCGGCCGGTCCGCGGCGGCTGTGCCGGTGCGCGGAGGGTCGGCGCCGCTGATCCCGGATCGGCCGGCCGCGCCGAGCCGGCGTTCCCGCCGCTGCGGCTGACCCGCCGCGGCCGCCGGCTGGTCGCCGGACTCGCGATCACCACGGGCATCGTCATCGCCGTGCTCGTCACCGCCACCGTGCTCGACGGCGAGGCCGGCGGTCTTCGGCTGGCCGGCGACAGCAGCATCGTCGTGCGATCCGGGGACACCCTGTGGTCGATCGCGGTGGGCCTGGCGCCGGAGGAGGACACCCGGGCCGTCGTCCACGCGATCGCGGAGGTCAACGACCTCGAGGGCACCATCCTGGTGCCCGGCCAGGTGCTGCAGCTGCCCTGACGGCAGTTGTCCCGGGTACCGCGAACAGCGACTCCGGGGCGGCCCTGCCCGGGTCGCTGCAATACGGGTCGCTGCACTCCAGGTCGCTGCCACTCCGGAGCGCCCCTCGGACGGCGTTCGCCGGCTCGACCGCTGGCCCGCGGAGCGGCCCGTCGGGAGCTCCGCCAGGCGCCCGGAAGCTGTGACCCGAGGGGTGCGGCGGTCCCGCGGGTCGTGGTGGAACACGACACGCCCCGCAGAGCTTGCACACCTGTGGGGGCAGTCGTACGGTCTGACCACAACATCTAGTGGTTACACAGTTGTAAGTCCCGTCCACACCCGCTCCACACGTTCTCCCCCTCGCATCCACCGGATGTCCCCGGGTGAGTCCACAGGAGCGGCCCCGGCCCTGGCCGAGGTGGTCCCCGCCGCGAGAGGAGACGAGCCGTTGCGTTGCCCCTTCTGTCACAACCCCGACAGCCGGGTCGTCGACTCGCGGGAGACCGACGAGGGCGCCACCACCCGGCGTCGCCGGTCCTGCCCGGGCTGCGGGCGGCGGTTCACGACCGTCGAGGAGGCGGTCCTCGCCGTCGTCAAGCGCAGCGGCGTCAGCGAGCCGTTCGACCGGGCGAAGGTCGTCGCCGGTGTGCGGCGGGCCTGTCAGGGGCGGCCCGTCGGTGAGGATCAGCTGGCGTTGCTGGCGCAGCGGGTCGAGGATGCGGTCCGGGCCCTCGGCTCGGCGGAGGTCCCCAGCCACGACGTCGGGCTGGCCATCCTGCGGCCGCTGCGGGAACTCGACGAGGTCGCCTACCTGCGCTTCGCCAGCGTCTACCGCTCCTTCGAGTCCGTCGAGGACTTCGAGAAGGAGATCGCCGACCTGCGTGCCCGGCACCTGCCGGGCGGCACTCCGCCGCTCCCGGGCCTGCCACTGGACCCGCCCGTCCGTCGGCGTGGCGCCGGTCGCAACCCCTCCACCGCCGGCGCCGGGTAGCTCCCGCCGCCGGACCCACCGGAACTGTCAGCACCAGCGGGTAGCCACGCACCAGCGCTCCACACGCGCGGCTCTTCCCCAGCCGCCCCCCGCACCACCCGAGCGAACACGACCAGGGAGAGCTCCACGTCATGACCGAGACCACCGATCGCCTCTCGACCAGCCGCCCCCGGCGCGGCACCGGCAAGGCGCCCAACCGCGCGAAGGCGCTCAAGGTCAAGCGCGTCTACACCACGCCCGGCGTGCACCCCTACGACGAAGTGACCTGGGAGCGCCGCGACGTCGTCATGACCAACTGGCGCGACGGCTCGATCAACTTCGAGCAGCGCGGGGTGGAGTTCCCGGCCGAGTGGAGCATCAACGCCACCAACATCGTCACCACCAAGTACTTCCGCGGTGCGGTCGGCTCCGCGCAGCGCGAGACCAGCCTGCGCCAGCTCATCGACCGGGTGGTGCTCACCTACGGTGCGGCCGGGCGTGAGCACGACTACTTCGCCACCGAGGGCGACGCGGAGATCTTCGAGCACGAGCTGACCTGGATGCTGCTGCACCAGGTGTTCAGCTTCAACTCGCCCGTCTGGTTCAACGTCGGCACCGCCTCGCCGCAGCAGGTCAGCGCCTGCTTCATCCTGGCCGTCGACGACACGATGGACTCGATCCTCAACTGGTACCGCGAAGAGGGGCTGATCTTCAAGGGCGGCTCCGGCGCCGGCCTGAACCTCTCCCGCATCCGCTCCTCCAAGGAGCTGCTCTCCTCCGGTGGCACCGCCTCCGGCCCGGTCTCCTTCATGCGGGGCGCCGACGCCTCCGCCGGCACCATCAAGTCCGGTGGCGCCACCCGCCGCGCGGCGAAGATGGTCGTCCTGGACATCGACCACCCCGACATCGGGGAGTTCGTCGAGACCAAGGCGCGCGAGGAGAACAAGATCCGTGCGCTGCGCGACGCCGGTTACGACATGGACCTCGGCGGCAAGGACATCACCAGCGTCCAGTACCAGAACGCCAACAACTCCGTGCGGGTGAACGAGGAGTTCATGCGGGCGGTCGAGGAGGGCACCGAGTTCGGGCTGCGCGCCCGCTCGGACGGCTCGGTGATCGACAGCGTCGACGCCCGCGATCTGTTCCGCAAGGTCACCAAGGCCGCCTGGGAGTGCGCCGACCCGGGCATCCAGTACGACGACATCATCAACGACTGGCACACCAACCCCGAGACGGGGCGGATCAACGCCTCGAACCCGTGCTCGGAGTACATGAGCCTGGACAACAGCTCGTGCAACCTGGCGTCGTTGAACCTGATGAAGTTCCTCAAGGACGACGGCACGTTCGACGCCAAGACCTTCGTCAAGGCCGTCGAGCTGGTCATCACCGCGATGGACATCTCCATCTGCTTCGCCGACTTTCCGACCGACCCGATCGGTGAGACCACCCGCGCCTACCGGCAGCTGGGCATCGGCTACGCCAACCTCGGCGCCCTGCTGATGGCCACCGGCCACGCCTACGACTCTCGCGGTGGCCAGACCCTGGCCGCGGCCATCACCTCGCTGATGACCGGCACCGCCTACCGCCGCTCGGCCGAACTGGCCGGCATCGTCGGCGCCTACGACGGGTTCGCCCGCAATGCCGACGCCCACGCCCGGGTCATGCGCAAGCACGCCGCCGCCAACGACTCGATCCGTCCGGTCGGCGCCGACGACGCCGACGTGCTCAAGGCCGCCACCGCCCAGTGGCAGGAGTGCCTGGCCGTCGGCACGGAGAACGGCTGGCGGAACGCGCAGGCCTCGGTGCTGGCACCCACCGGCACCATCGGCTTCATGATGGACTGCGACACGACCGGCATCGAGCCGGACTTCTCGCTGGTCAAGTTCAAGAAGCTGGTCGGTGGCGGCTCCATGCAGATCGTCAACCAGACGGTTCCGCGGGCGCTGAAGAGCCTGGGCTACCAGGAGGAGCAGGTCGAGGCGATCATCGAGTACATCGCCGAGCACGGGCACGTCGTCGACGCGCCCACCCTGCGCCCGGAGCACTACGAGGTCTTCGACTGCGCGATGGGCGAACGGGCCATCTCCCCGATGGGCCACGTCCGGATGATGGCCGCCGTGCAGCCGTTCATCTCCGGCGCCATCAGCAAGACGGTCAACATGCCCGAGACGGCGACCGTCGAGGACGTGGAGAACATCTACTTCCAGGGCTGGAAGATGGGCCTGAAGGCGCTGGCCATCTACCGCGACAACTGCAAGGTCGGCCAGCCGCTGTCCGGCGGCAAGGGCAAGAACGATGGCACCAAGGCCGAGGCCACGGTGGCAGAGGCCGCACCGGCGTCGGCGCTCTCGCACCCGGTGCGCAAGCGGCTGCCCAAGAAGCGCACGAGCGTCACCACGTCCTTCAGCGTCGCCGGCGCCGAGGGCTACATGACCGCCGGGATGTACGAGGACGGCAGCCTCGGCGAGGTGTTCCTGAAGCTGGGCAAGCAGGGCTCGACCCTGGCCGGCGTGATGGATGCCTTCTCGATCGGCATCTCTCTGGCACTGCAGCACGGTGTGCCGCTGGAGACCTACATCCAGAAGTTCACCAACATGCGCTTCGAGCCGGCCGGCATGACCGACGACCCGGACATCCGGATCGCCCAGTCGGTGATGGACTACATCTTCCGGCGGCTGGCGCTCGACCACCTGCCGGTCGAGAAGCGGGCCAACCTCGGCATCTTCACCGCCGAGGAGCGGGCGGCCCAGGTCGCCGGCTCCTACGGCACCTCGGCCTCAACCCCCGCGGTCGAGGAGGACGACGTCGACCTGGAGCAGCTGCGTGGCTCCGCGCCGATCGAGACCGCCAAGGTGGCGGAGCAGGTCACCCCGGCCGGTCCCACGTCGGTCAAGGAAGCTCACTCCTCGGCCGAGCTGCTCGAGCTGGTCACCGGCACCGCCACCGACGCGCCGCTGTGCATGACCTGCGGCACGAAGATGCGACCGGCCGGCAGCTGCTACGTCTGCGAGGGCTGCGGCTCCACCAGCGGCTGCAGCTGATGGCGAGGCTCAGAATCCTGACACCGAAATCTCAGGATTTTGACACCGCGTTCTCGGCATTCTGGCACCGGTGATCTCAGCATCTTCTCGCCAGTGACCGGGTGAACTGAGGGGCGGGCGACCACAGGGTCGCCCGCCCCTCAGTCTTTGTGGGTCACCGCATCCTTCGCGACGGGTGCGGGAGGCGTCCCTAGGCTGATGCCATGGCGACACGAGAGGCCGCGCAAGGGCCGTCCGTCTGGTGCCGGTTCGGCCGTGACCGTGTCTCATTGCAGGATTTGATTACCTCGTGGCTACCAACTCGCGGCGCAAGTGGCGATGTCATGCGTCAAGGAGTTGGCAGGGTTTGCTCTCGATGTAGCTGGGGCTCGGCACATGTACGTTTCGGCCCCGGCTAGTGAGATTCTCTGTCAAGGGCCATGAGGATCTGCCCAGTGTCGGTCGTGAGACCTGCCCGTTGACGGTCACCAGATCTGCCCGGTGATGGCCATGGGATCTGCCCAGGTGTGGCCATCACCGGTCCGGTGTCAAGTCAGTGGCCTCACCCCCTGCCCGGTCAGTGCCTGGGAGAGGCGGACGCTGTCGCCGCTGGTCTGGCAGACGTGGGCGTGGTGCAGCAGCCGGTCGACCGTCGCGGTGGCGAGGGTCTTGGGCATGAGCTCGTCGAAGGCGGCCGGATGCAGGTTGCTGGAGACGGCGACCGAGCGCTTCTCGTAGGCGGCGTCGACGAGTCGGTAGAGCCCCTCGGCGGCGTCGGTGGCCACCGGTAGCAGGCCGATGTCGTCGATCACGACCAGGTCGGCGCGGAGCACTCGGGTGATTGCCTTGCTGACGGTGTCATCGGCGCGGTGCCTGCGGACCAGCAGCCCGAGGTCTTCCAGCGTGAACCAGGCGACCTTGAGCCCCTGCTCGACCGCGGAGGACCCCAGCGCCTCGAGCAGGAACGTCTTCCCCGTTCCCGAGGGGCCGCAGACCACCAGGTTCTCCCGCCGGTGCAGCCATTCCAGGGTCCGCAGCGCGGCCTGCGTCGGGGCCGGGATGCTGCTGGCCTCCGGGGCCCAGGCGTCGAAGGTCTTCCCGGTCGGGAACGCGGCGGCGGCCCGCCGGGTGGCCAACGCCGAGCGGTCCCGGCCGGCGACCTCCTCACCGAGTAGCACGCGTAGCACCTCGGCCGGGTCCCAGCGCTGGGCCTTGGCGGTGGCCAGCACGTCAGGGGCGTGGCGGCGGACGTGGGGCAGCCGCAGGCGGCGCAGCAGCGCCTCCAGATCGGCCGGCAGCACCGGCCCCGCTGGGGCCCCAACCGCCGGTCCGACCGCCACCGCGGATCCCGATCTCGTGGCGGCGGCGGTCATCGGATCATCTCCCCACGCGGGTCCGTGCTGGCCGGCCGGGTGCCGAGGGCGGCCCAGCCGGCGGTGCCCTGGGTGAGGCTGCGGTCCTCGGCGGCGGAATGCCGCGCGCCGTGGGTGCCGGCTGCCCGGTGGGCGAGGATGGAGGGCAGGTCGGCCTCGGCGAAGCGGGCGTGGACCGCGGCGTGCCCGAGCGCCCAGTCGACCTCGCCGGCGCCGACGAGTTTGGCCATCGTCACCGCGGCGGCCATCTTCACCCGCATCTTGCTCGTGCCCACCGCGGCGGCCTCGGTCAACCACAGCCGGGCTCCGTCGCCGAGGGCGAGGAACTCCGCCTCCGCCGGGGTCTTCGGCTTCGGTTGACGGTCCAGCGCGCCAGCCGGGGCGGGCGGGAAGTGTCCATCGTCGATCGCCGGGCTGCCCGGGGTAGCGCGGGCGTGGCGGGCGACCTCGACCGGCCCGGCGTCGCCGACCGCCACGATGACCACCTGCTCACCGCCGCCTTGACCGTGGACCCGGACCCAGACGGTGGCGCCGAGCAGGGTGTGCGGCACCGAGTACTGCCCGCCCTCGAAGGTGACCAGGGGCGTGTTCGCGGCCACCGCCCGGGTCACGCCGAGCGCAACGGTGTGCGGTGCGGCCGGCAGCGGGTGCAGCCGCTGCTGTTCCTCGGCGAGCATGTCGACCGGCGCCCGCCGGGTAATCCGGTGTACCCGGGCGTTCACCTGGTCGCAGAACGTCTCGCAGGCGGCCTCCAGCTCGGCGAACGACTCGTAGGCCGCGCGCAGGTTGGTGTCGGTGGGCACCAAGTCGGCCTTGGCCAGCTTCACCGTGCTCTCCGACCCGCCCTTGGAGGCGGGGTCGGCCGGCTCGCAGGTGTGGATCGTGATCCCGTAGTGCCGGGCGAAGGCGACGGTCTGCTGATTGCGCACCGGCATCCCGGCCACGTGTTCGACGGTGACGGTCTTCTCGTTGTCGGTCAGCACGTACGTCGGCGCCCCACCGAGGCGGCGCAGCGTCACGTCCAGCGCGGCGAACACGCTGGCGGTGGTCTTGTCCCGGATCGGCAGCACCACCCGGAACCGCGCCCAGGCCAGCCACGCGCAGAACAACGTGGTCTTGGCCCCGCCGATGAGCGGGCCGTCGCCGAAGTCGTACTGCAGCCACATCCCCGGCTCGGTCACCCACGGCCGGTGCACCCGCACCCGCCCGGCCTTGAACGCCGCCCGCACCTCCGCTACCGCCCGGCGGGTGGTCCGCTCGGAACCGGTGTAGCCCAAGGCCACGAGCTTCTCGTGGGCCTTGTCCGCGCGGATCTTGCCGCGCGAACGCTCCATCCACTCCTCGACCTTGGGCAGGAACTCATCGATCAACCGCGGGCGCGCCGCCGGCCGGTCGCTGATCCCGCCGGCCTCCCGCAACTCGACGTAGTGCGCGACGGTGTGATGCGAGCAGCCGGCCAACTCGCCGGCGTCGCGTAGTGACCCGGTCAGGTCGAACGCTTCCAGAATTTCCATGATCTCCCCTGCAGACTTCACGGTGTCCCTTCTCGGGTGAGCGGCGCTTCAGCACCGCCAGCGCACCCGAGAAGGGGCCTCAACCGCCGCAGGCGGCGAGGCAGACGACGTCGTGTTGGGCAGATCCCGTGACCATCAGCGGGCAGTTCTCATGTCCGCCAGCGGGCAGCTACGTGGCCGTCTCCGGGCAGAATGCCGTGGCCGCCGACAATTCTCACCGTACGGGTATCTGCAACACCGCTGGTCAAGGTGATGGCTGTCCGGGCGCCCGGGTCGGGTGTACGTAGGGGTTCCCTTCCGTACGCAACATCCGCATGGCGTGGTGGTCAACCGGCGCTCGGTGTGACCTGACCGATGATTTCTCCGCGCCGTGCTGGTCTGTATGCCGAATGCCGACTCACGGGAGGCTGACGCCATGCGGAAACTGACCTTCGGCATGAACCTGAGCCTGGACGGCTACATCGCCGCGCCCGGCGACGACCTCGGCTGGAGCGTGCCGAGCGACGAGCTGTTCCAGTGGTGGTCCGACCGGGTGGGGGCGACCGGCCTGGCGCTGTACGGGCGCAGACTGTGGGAGGGAATGAGCTCCCACTGGCCCACCGCCGACCAGCAGCCCGGCGCCACACCGGCGCACATCGAGTACGCCCGCCGCTGGCGGGACATGCCGAAGGTGGTGTTCTCCTCCACGATCAGCGCGGTCGACTGGAATACCCGCCTGGTCACCGGCGACGCGGTCACCGAGATCACCCGGCTCAAGGCCGAGGCTGGCGGTCCCATGGACATCGGCGGCGCCACCCTCGCCGCGGCGGCCATGCGGGCCGGGCTGATCGACGAGTACGCGATCGTCACCCACCCGGTCCTGGTGGGCGGCGGCACGCCGTTCTTCACGGCCCTGGACAACTGGGTGAACCTGACCCTGGTGGAGACCCGGAGGTTTCCCGACGGTGTGCTCCTGACCAGGTACGAGACCAGGCACTGAGTGCCCGACGTCGGATCGGCGGGCTTCGGGCCGCCAAGGATCTCGTGGCGCTGTGTTCCGAGGCGATTGTGATACCCGCCGGACCACGCTTCGCGATCGCTGCGGCCGCGCCAGGACGCATCTTCTGGCGAGAGCCCGGCCGTGAGATGGAGTGGCGGGACGAAGCCGCGTTCGAGGAATTGCGGCGTACGTCCACAGTTCGAGAGTTGAGCGCGGGAAGTTGGGCCGACCCCGTGCATCGACCCGATCCGGACTGCTACCTAGGACCAGTTGTTCTTCCTTGCCGATGGTGCGCTGGAGGACCTGCGCTCCGTTGACGATTCGGCGCCGCTTGCTCAACACCTCAAGCACCCAGCCACCGGGACGCACCTCATCGCCCTTCCGCACTCGGATATCCGGCTCATCGCAGATGAGGGTGTAGCGCGCTCCTGGGCCGGCGCCGGCCCCGGCACCCGGCTCTACACCCTCATCTGCGATGAGCCCGGAATGTCCCGGCGGGCGTGCCGGAAGGGCAGCGGGAGAGCCACTGACCTCTCGCGCCGAGTTGGGCCATGCGCCTGAATGCCATGCGCCTGGACCTGGCGAGCAACACCGTCCGTCCCGGCCCTCTTCGGAGGGTCGGGGCGGCTCGTGTGCGTCCTACCCGAGGCGGGGATGCCCGGCGACAGCGGTCCCCGCCGACGCCGCGCCGACGTCCGGGCCGGCGGGGCCGGGTCCGCGCCGCCGCGGCGGTTCGTCACCGTCCCCGCGCAGCGGCTGCTACCTCACATGTCCCGGTAGCGCACGGCTGCGTCCAGCTTCTCCGTCAGCATCGCCGGTGTCACCGGCTGTGCGGTCCACGTGGGGTACTGGGTGCCGGGGGTCGCGTAGGGCTGGACGTAGGCCGCGGTGTCGCGCTGGTAGCGCCAGCCCTCGGACAGCGGGCCGACGTCGTGGGCGTCGTAGCCGATCGAGTCGAGGAACCCGGTCACCGCCTGCTTGGCCGCTTCGTCGTTGCCGGCGATCGCGAGCACGGAGCGCTCGGGGTGACCCGCGGGGCGCTGCAGGCTGCCGAGGTGCGTGACGTAGATGTTGTTGAACGCCTTCACGACGCGCGATTGCGGAAGGTGCGCCTGGAGCAGCTCGCTGGTCGTCGTCGACTCGTCGTCGAGCTCGGCGATGCGCCCGTCGCGGTCGGGGTAGTAGTTGTTGGTGTCGATGACGACCTTGCCGCGCAGCGGCTCGACCGGCACGTCGCGGTAGGCCTTCAGCGGGACCGTCACCACGACGATGTCACCGGCCGCGGCGGCCTCGGCCGCAGTGGCCGCCCGCGCGCGCGGGCCGAGCTGGTCCACGAGGTCGGTGAGGGTGTCAGGTCCACGACTGTTGCTGAGCACCACGTCATGGCCGGCCGCGACGGCGAGCCGGGCGACGGTGCTGCCGATGTTTCCGCTGCCGATCAGTCCGATGGTCGTCACGTACGCCGCAAGCCGTGAACCGGCGGGGCCATTCCTGGGTCTGGTGCATCATCGCGAGGTGCTGCTGCAGCCGGTGCAGTACCCGCCGACTCCGGCGTCGTGGATGCACCGTGCGGCGGGGACGACGGAGCAGCCGATGTGGTGGCCGGCCTGCTCGTCGAAGCGGAGGTGGCACGTCTCCGCCGTCTCCTGCCCGACCTCACGTTCGCGGGTCCTGGTGCGTTCACACGACATGGACGCCCTCACCCGGAACCACCGGGTCATCGACTCCCCGCTCGGTCCGCTCACCCTGGTCGGCGAGGCCGGCGTGCTCACCGGGGTCTGGTTCGACCGGCACACCCGCCGGCCCGGTGCCGCGACCCTCGGGCAGCACGACGCCGCCGCCCTGGAAGACGCGGCCACCCAGCTGGACGAGTACTTCGCCGGCCACCGCAGCACGTTCGACCTTGCGGTGTCGCCGGCCGGAACGGACTTCGAGCAGTCGGTCCGGCGGTTGGTGTCGGAGATCCCCTACGGGGAGACCCGCAGCTACGGGCAGCTGGCCGGGGAGCTCGGTGACCCGGCGCTGGCGCAGGCCGTCGGCGCGGCCAACGGCCGCAATCCGGTCTGCATCGTCATCCCGTGCCACCGCGTGATCGGTGCCGACGGCCGGCTCGTCGGGTACGTCGGGGGACTCGATCGCAAGCGCGACCTGCTGGACCGGGAGTCCCGTTGGTCGGGCCGGGCCCTGTGCTGACTGCGTCGGCCGATTCCCGCCAGACCCCGGCGACGTCCGGGACTGGAATGGACATCGTGTCGCCGGCCACCGCACCCCCGGGGCCGGGCAGGCGCTCACCGGACCTGCCGCTTCCGCCCTTCGACCGGCTGGTCGCCGAGCACGGTGCGGTCGTGCTCAAGGTCTGCCGGGCGGTCTGTGGACCGGTCGAGGCCGACGACGCCTGGTCGGAGACGTTCCTGGCGGCGCTGGCGGCCTATCCGGGGCTCCGTCCCGGCAGCGACGTCCGCGGCTGGCTCATCACCATCGCCCACCGCAAGGCGATCGACCAGCACCGCCGCGCCGCCCGCAACCCGCGCCCGGTCGCCGAGCTCCCGGAGCTCCCGGCCGCCGGCGCCCTGCCGGGCGACGAACGCCGGCAGGATGCCGCCGACCTGTGGGCCGCCGTCGCCACCCTGCCGTTCAAGCAGCGCGCCGCGGTGGCCTACCACCATCTGGCCGGCCTGCCCTACGCCCTGGTCGGCGAGCTCATCGGGAGCAGCGAGGCCGCCGCGCGCCGGAGCGCCGCCGACGGCGTCGCGGCTCTCCGTGCCCACTACCGAGGAGGTCCACGATGACCGTGCCCGACCCGCTCACCACCTTGCTCCCCGACCCGCCCACCAGTGACGTCGACCGGCTGCTGGCCCGGCTGGGACGCACCGCCGAAGCCCGCGAGCTGGCCGACGTCGGCCACCGCACCGTGGACTCCCCGGTGGGCACGCTGCTGCTCGCCGCGACCGCCCGAGGGCTGGTCACGGTGGCCTACGCCGTCCAGGACCACGAGGCCGTCCTCGCCCGGCTGGCCACCCGGATCAGCCCGCGCGTGCTGCCGGCCGGGCACCGCCTCGACGCCGCCGCCCGGGAGCTCGAGGAGTACTTCGCCGGACGCCGCCGGAGCTTCGACCTGGCCGTCGACCTGCAGCTGGCCCGGGGGTTCCGGCACACCGTGCTCGGCCACCTCCGCGGCATCGGCTACGGACGGACCACCAGCTATGCCGGCCTGGCGGCGGCCTCCGGGAGCCCCGCCGCGGTCCGGGCCGTCGGCACGGCCTGTGCCACCAATCCGCTGCCGATCGTCATCCCCTGCCACCGCGTCGTCCGCAGCGACGGCTCGATGGGCCGCTACGTCGGGGGCGCGAACGCGAAGGCGACGCTGCTCGCCCTCGAGACCCACGAGGAGAACCCGTGACCACCGACCCGGTCCCGACCGCCCTGCCCCCCGCCGACCGGGTCGACCAGCTGGACTGGCCGGGCCTCACCGCCGGGCTGGACGCCGCCGGGCACGCGCTGTCGGCTCCGCTGCTGACCGTCGACGAGTGCACCGCGATCAGCGAGCTCTACGACCATCCCGAGCACTTCCGGTCCACCATCGACATGGCCCGCTACCGCTTCGGCGCCGGTCAGTACCGCTACTTCGACCATCCGCTCCCCGACCCGATTCCCGAGCTGCGGGCGGCGTTCTACCGGCACCTGCTCCCCGTGGCCCGGAACTGGGCGGACAAGCTCCGCTGGGACGTCGCGTGGCCGGACACCCTGCCCGAGTGGCTGGCGCAGTGCCACACCGCCGGCCAGACCAAGCCCACCCCGATCCTGCTGCGCTACGGGCCGGGCGACTGGAACGCCCTGCACCGTGATCTCTACGGCGACCTGGTGTTCCCGCTCCAGGTCGTCATCGGCCTGGACGCACCCGGTGTCGATCACACCGGCGGGGAGTTCCTGATGGTCGAGCAGCGACCGCGGGCCCAGTCCCGCGCGTACTCCACCACCCTGGGACAGGGCCAGGCGCTGGTCTTCACCACGCGGGAACGCCCGGTCGCCTCCGCCCGCGGCTGGTCGCGCGCGCCCATGCGGCACGCGGTGTCCACCGTGCACACCGGACGGCGGCACACGCTGGGCCTCGTCCTGCACGACGCGGCATGATGGCCACCACGGCGGCCCCGTTCCGGCTGGTCGGTCCCGACGGCCGGGAGCACCCCAGTGACCGGCCCGGCACGGTGGGCGGGCACCGCCGCAGCCGGATCTACGGCCGGCTGGACTGCCCCGCCGCGCTGCGGGCACTCGCCCGCGGGGGCTACCGGGCGCACCGGGTGTTCTTCGCCGACGAGCACACCGCCATCCAGGCCGGCTACCGCCCGTGCGGCGGCTGCCTCCCCGGGCAGCACCGGAACTGGAAGCGCGGGGTCGTCTCGACAGCGGCGCACCCGGAGGAGCAGGCTGCCGACATGACGGACAGCCCGTACGCCATCCCGGCCGAGGACCTCATCCGGAGCGCCCGCATCGAGCGCGGCGAGCAGGTCGAGGTGCGGCCCGTCCCGGATACCGGCGGCGGCGACCGGTCACCCGGTCTGCACCCGTACGGCGACGGAGCCGGCGGGGACGTCGACGGGGACTGAGACCGTTCCCGGTGCCGGCGCGGCGGCCGCCACGTGCGTCACCGGCCCGCCGGCGGTCAGCCCCGGTCGGCGAGCCAGGGGTAGCGGGCGGTGTCCTGCCCCGCGTAGTCGGGGTCCAGGTAGATGAAGCACCGCTGGATGAGCCAGTCGCGGATCTCGAACACGT
>NZ_BAAGVS010000027.1:0-56093 GCF_054780755.1 Modestobacter lapidis
GGTGAGCGCGGGCCGGGCAGCCGGGCACACGACGCCGACGAGCGGGCGGGGCTGGCCGACGCGCTCGCCGCCGCGGCCGGGGTGCCCTCGGTGGTCAGCGCGGTCGAGCGGTCCGCGTTGCGCCGCGGAGCCGCGCACACCGGCTGGCCGCTGCTGCGCTGGCTGGGCAGGCTGCGGCCCGACCCGCTGGGCCGGCTGCACCTGGGCGACGAGCGGGCCCGCACGTCGCTGCCGGCCGCCGGGGTGGTGCAGCGGGCGGCGGTGACGGCCGCGCTGCGCCGGGCCCGCGACACCGCCGGCGCCGGGCTGCCGCAGGCGTGGCGGGACGACCTGCGCCGCACCGCCGACCTCTCCGAGGAGCGGCTGACCGGCCAGCTGGACCGGGCCGTCGCCGGCACCGACCTGGGCCCGGGCCGGACACCGCTGTGGCAGCGCGGCGTCGGTGCCCTGCAGTGGCTGCTGCTCGTGGTCGCCCTGGCCGGCGCCGGCTGGCTGCTCGGGCTGGTGGCGCTGGGCTGGCTGCAGCTGGACGGCGTCGTCCCGCTGCCCCGGGTGCAGGGCATCCCGCTGCCGACGCTGCTGCTGGCCGGTGGCCTGCTCGCCGGCGCGCTGCTCGCCCTGGTGGCCAGACCCCTGGTCGGGCTGGGCGCCCGGCGGCGGGGGAGGGCAGTGCGCCGCCGCCTCACCGACCGGGTGCAGGACGTCGCCGACGCCGAGGTGCTGGAACCGCTGGAGGGCACCCGGGAGGACCACCAGCGGTTCTGCGCGGCGGTGACCCGCGCCGGGTCCTGAGCCGGCAGGTGGATGAGAGACCTCTCATCCACCTCTCACGGGGCCGTCACCGGGCGCAGCGAGGCTGAGCCGGTGCGCTCCCGTCCGGTCGTCGTCCTCGCGGGGGTGCTGCTCGCCCTGGTGCTCACCGGACTGGGATGGGCCGCGCTGCGGCCGGCGGGCGCCGGTCCCGGGCCGATGCCGCTCCCGATCACCGTTCCGCAGTCCCCGGCCGGACCGTCGGCCCGAACCCCGCCGACGGTTTCCACGGAGCAGGAGCCGGGGCCGGCCGCCCCGGAGCCGCCGGCCCCGACCCCCGGCGACGTCGTCCCGCCGCCACCCATCGACGACGACGATGATGACGACGACGGCGCGGACGATGACGCGGACGACGGCGCGGACGACGGGCCGGATGACGAGCGGGACGACGACTGACCACGACCCGGCCGCTGGGCGCCCGGACGGGGACGACCGGCGAACTCCGTGCGTTGAAGGCTCCGGTGACTCCGAGGCGGGCAGCGACGGGCCGGTGGCGGTGGGGGCCGCGCGCTGCCCGTACCCGGATCATCGGCTGGGTCCTGCTGCTGGTGCTGCTCGCTCTCGCCGTGGTCACGCTGGTCACCTGGCGGCTGCTCGTCAACGCCACCGACGCGCGCATGGATGCCGCCCTGGAGGGCGAGGTCTACGAGTTCCGCCAGATCACCGCGGAGGGCTTCGACCCGAGCACCGGGCAGCCGTTCGCCTCGGTCGCCGACGTCCTCGAGACGGTGATCACGTACAACCTGGCGCGGCCCAACGAGAAGTTCCTCGGCTACGTCGACGGGCAGTACCGCTACCAGAGCCGCCTGCAGGCGCCGGTCGTGCTCGGCGACGATCCCGCGTTCACCGCGCTGGTCGGATCGGTGACCGACACGGTCGCCGGCAGCTACCACAGCGGCGCGGGCGAGGTCCGCTACCTCGCGGTCCCGGTGACCTTGGAGGGCGACCCGGGCCAGGGCGTCGCCGTCGTCGCCTACTTCGCCGACCAGGAGCGGGAGGCCGCCGACGAGACGGCCCGGCTGATGCTGGGAGTCGGCGGGCTGACCACGCTGCTGGCCGCCGGCGGCGCGTGGGTGGTCGCCGGGCGGATCCTGCGCCCGGTGCGGGACATCGCCGCCACGGCGCAGGCGATCACCGACACCGACCTGTCCCGCCGGATCCCGGTCGAGGGCCGCCCGGCCGACGAGCTCGGCGAGCTGGTCGCCTCGGTCAACGCCATGCTGGACCGGGTGGCCGGCGGCGTGGCCGCGCAGCGGCGGTTCCTGGACGACGCCGGGCACGAGCTGCGGACGCCGATCACCATCGTCCGCGGCCACCTCGAGGTGCTCGACCCGGCCGACCCCACCGACGTCCGGGAGTCCGTGGCCCTCGTCGACGACGAGCTGGACCGGATGAACCGGATCGTCACCGAGCTGCTGCTGCTCGCCCGGGCGGAGCAGCCGGAGTTCGTCCGCCCGCAGCCGGTCGACGTCGGGGCGCTGACCGTCGACGTGTTCGACAAGGTCCGGCAGCTGGGCGATCGGGCGTGGGCGCTGGAGGCCACGGCGGACGTCGACGCCGTGCTCGACCCGCAGCGGGTGACCCAGGCGCTGGTCGCGCTGGCCGACAACGCCGTCCGGTACACCGCCCCCGGTGACCGGGTCGCCCTGGGGAGCCAGCTCACCGGTGGTGAACTGCGGCTCTGGGTGGCCGACAGCGGCCCGGGGATCGCCGAGGCCGACCGGGACCGGGTGTTCGAGCGGTTCGCCCGCGGGGCGGCCGGGATCCGGCGCTCGGACGGGGCGGGGCTGGGGCTGTCGATCGTCCAGGCGATCGCCACGGCGCACGGTGGCCGGGTGGTGCTCGACAGCGTCATCGGCCGCGGCTCGACGTTCGCCGTCGTCCTGCCCGCCGTGCTGGCCCCGCTGGCTCCCGACGACCCGGCGGCCTCGCCCGACGCCGGCACCGATCCCGCTGCCCGAGGAGGCCGATCATGAGCCGGGTGCTCATCGCCGAGGACGAACCCCGCATCGCCGCCTTCGTCGAGAAGGGGCTGCGGGCGCACGGCTTCACCACCACCGTCGTCGGCGACGGGGTCACCGCCCGGAACCTGGCCCGCAGCGGGGAGTTCGACCTGCTGCTGCTCGACATCGGGCTACCGGGCATGGACGGGTTCGCGGTGCTGCGCGCCCTGCGGGCCGAGCGGTGCGCCATCCCGGTGGTCGTGCTGACCGCGCGGGACAGCGTCCAGGACACCGTGGCCGGGCTGGAGGGCGGCGCCGACGACTACATGCCCAAGCCGTTCCGCTTCGAGGAGCTGCTGGCGCGGGTGCGGCTGCGGCTGGCCGGTGACCGGCTGGCCGAGGTCACCGTGCTCACCTGCGGCGACCTGGCCCTGGACCTGCGCACCCGGCGGGCCGACGTGGGCGGCCGGGTGGTGGACCTCTCCGCCCGGGAGTTCACCCTGGCCGAAACGTTCCTCCGGCACCCCGGTCAGGTGCTGGCCCGGGAGCAGCTGCTCAGCCACGTGTGGGGCTACGACTTCGACCCCGGCTCCAACGTCGTCGACGTCTACGTCCGCTACCTGCGCAAGAAGCTGGGCGCCGAGCGGATCGAGACGGTGCGGGGGATGGGGTACCGGCTCGTCGCGGACTGACCGGTCCGCACGGCAGTGCGGCCCCCGACCGGGGACCGGTCGGAGGCCGCGGGGTGCGGGGTGCGGGGACGGGGTCAGTCGTCGGGCGTGCCGTCCGGGCTGGCGTCGTCCGGGCTGGCGTCGTCCGGGCTGGCGTCCGGGCTGTCGGTGACGCTCTCGGCCGGGGAGTCGGCGCTCTCGGGGGAGGCGTCCGCGGCCGGCACGGCGGCCGGGGCGTCCGGGGCCGGGGCGTCGTCGTCGGCGGCGGCGGCCACCGAGATCCCGGCGGGCACCGGACGGGTGCGGTCGTCGTCCGCGGCGGCGACGCCGGCACCGGCGACGCCGAGACCGGTCAGCGCGACGCCGAGGGTGGCGATCTTCCAGGTGGCGGGGCGGGCGTTCATCGGGGGTCCTCTCGTCGGTGGGTGGTACGGGATCCAGGTTGTCCGCCGCCGATGAGGGCTCCGGGAGAGGTGGATGAGCACTTCCTCATGTGCGGTCCAGCTCGCGCTCGGCCAGGCCCAGTCGCGCCTCGGTGAGCTCGGGCCACCCACGCTGCTGCACCCGGAACGGGCCGGTCGCCAGCCCCAGGAGCACCGCGGAGATCCGCGGGGCGAGCTCGGCTGCGGGCCAGCGCACCGCCGCGGCGGCGCGCAGCTGCGCGGCGTACCGGTCGACGGTCGCCGGCTCGGGCAGCAGCTCCCCGAGCAGGGTCAGGTGACCCAGCAGGGTGGCCCAGTCGTCGAGCCGCGCACCGCGGCCGGCGGTGTCCACGTCGAGGAGCCCGGTCACCGTGCCCCCGTGGAGCAGCAGCTGGGACTCGTAGAAGTCACCGTGCACCGGCACCAGCGGGTGGTCGCCGGGGTCGGCGGCGGCGAGCCGGTCCGCCAGCCGGGTCAGCCGGGGACGCAGCGGAGCGGCGACCAGCCCGAGGACGGCGGCGTGCCGGGCCACCCGCGCCCGTGCGTCACCGGGGGTGGGCCCGACCGGTGCCGCGGCATCCGGCGCGGGGAGGGCGTCGAGCAGCGCGTCGATCGCGTCGGACGTCGGCAGCCCGGCGCCGTCGCCGCCGGCGAGCAGGTCGCGCATCGGGGTGCCCGGCATCGCCGGCAGGACGACGACGCCGTCCGCGGTGGCTGCCAGCACCGGGGGCACCGGGACGGAGCCGGCCAGGGCGGTGTGCTGGGCGGCCAGCCGCTCGGCGGCCCGGGGGCGCACCACCTTCAGGAACAGCCGCCGGCCGGGCGCCGTCACCTCGATGACCGCCCGCCGCCCCGGACGGTAGGCCCGCAGCCGCAGCCGGGGCCCCTCCAGCGGCAGGCCGAGCGCCGGCAGCCGCTCGGCGACGGCGGCCGCGGAGGCGGCCCAGGACAGGCCCGGCAGCGCCGGGTCCAGCGGCCACCGCCACACCCCGACCTCGACCGGCACGCCGGCCACCCCGCCGGCGACCACGGCGGCGCCGGCCGGGATGCGACTGCCGGTGACCGCGGCCAGGGGCTCGGTGGTCCGGCGCCCGCCGGGCCACTCGACCGTGGCGCTGTACTGCACCGTCGCGGCGGTGCTCGGCTGCAGGGTGACCGATGTCGACCGGAGGTCCTGCAGCCGGCCGCCGGCGGTGGCCAGCACGGTCGACCACAGGTCCTCGGCGGCGGGCCCCAGCAGCAACTGCAGCGACGGCGGCCAGCCGGCGGTCGGCTCGGTCCGGTCGGCAGCGGTCAGCGCAGGGGGCACCCCGTCACGGTCGGTGCGCCCGATGACGGCCCGGTGAGCTCCGGATGAGAAGGCGCTCATCCACCCGGCTCAGCGGGTGAGCACCGCCTCGGACTCGGCGGGCACGGTGCCGACCGGGGCGGCCGCGGTCCGGCGCCGGTCCAGGGTGAGCCCGACGACCGATACCAGGGTCAGCACGATCACCACGGCGCCGTAGACCTCCGCCGTCCGTCCCAGGCCGATCTGCGTGGCGGCGATGCCGGCGGCGATCGCCGGCAGGCTGAACGCCAGGTAGCTGAACGTGAAGACGGCAGCCAGCAGCCCGGCCCGGCGGCCGGGCTCGACGCCTGCGGTGACGGTGCCCATCGCGCCGGCGAACGCGGTGCCGAACCCGTACCCGGAGACCACGCCGGAGGCGAGGAAGAAGGCCACGGAGTCGGTGGACAGCGCGGCGATCGTGCCGGTGACACCGGCGACCAGGACCAGCCCGCCGACGGCCATCGCCGTCGGGCCGGCCACCCGCTGCGTGCTCAGCGACCCGGCCAGGCTGAACACGTTGAGGGCCAGGATCGGCAGCGCCCCGACCGCGTGGTCGTCGATCCGGTACACGTCGGCCATCACCGAGGGGGCCAGCGAGGCGTAGAGCCCGCCCAGCGACCAGGTCGCCAGCAGGCAGGGCACCACCAGCCAGAACGCCCGGCGCTGCGGCGCCGGCACGGCCACCCGGGGAACGAACGACGCGGCCGCGCCGGGCAGCCGCGGCGAGGACTCGGGCAGGAACAGTGCGATGCCCACGGCGGCCAGCAGGCAGATCGTGGTGAGCGCGCCGAAGACCCAGGCGGTCGGGGAGGGCAGGTGCTGCACGGCCAACCCGGCGCCGACCGCCCCCAGGGCCAGGCCGAGGGCTGGGGAGGCGGCGTTCGCCAGCGACCCGCGCGGCCGGTCGGGGTCCTGCAGGTCGAGCAGCGCGGCGCCGAACGCGCCGGTGATCGCCCCGGTGGCCAGACCCTGCACGATGCGGGCGGCGAGCAGCCAGCCGACGCCGTCGGCGACGAGGAACAGCACCATCGACGCCGCCTCGACGACGAGCGCCGCGGTGATCACCGGCCGCCGGCCCACGTGGTCGCTGAGCCCGCCGACCACCAGCAGGGCCAGCAGCAGCGCGAAGGCGTAGACCCCGAAGACGACGGTGAGCAGGCCGGAGCCGAAACCGAACTCCTCGGCGTAGACCCGGTAGAGCGGGGACGGCACGCCCGAGGCGATCAGCACGATCACCTGCACGATCGCGACCGTCCAGAATGCCGCGGGTCGGGACAGGCGACGGCTCGGCACGAGTGGTTGCAAGGCGGAACCGGTCTCCGGTGTTCCCGCCCGCCCTACCGGCAGGCGGGATAGCGGCGGGAGGTGAACACCTGGCCGGACGGCGTCACCCGCGTCTGCGACGAGCCGACGATCACCAGGCAGCGCATGTCGACGGTCTCGGGGTCGAGCTCGCCCAGCGTGGTCACCGTGACCGACTCCTCGGGGCCGCCGACGTCCCGGCCGACGACGACCACCGTCCCGGGCTCGCGGCCCTCCAGCAGCACGTCGCGGGCCGCGGCCAGCTGGTGCGGCCGGGCCCTGGACCGCGGGTTGTACAGCGCCAGCACCAGGTCGGCGGCCGAGGCGTGCCGCAGCCGGTCGACGACGACGTCCCACGGTTTGAGGACGTCGGACAGCGACATGACCGCGAAGTCGTGGCCCAGCGGCGCCCCCACCCGGGCGGCCACGGCCTGGGCGGCGGTGAGCCCGGGCAGCACCCGGACCTCGACGCCGGCGAACTCCGGTGCGGCCGCGACCTCGAGTACCGCGGCGGCCATCGCGAACACCCCGGGATCGCCGCTGGAGACCACCGCCACCCGGCGTCCGGACTGCGCCAGCCGCAGCGCCGCCGCGGCCCGCTCGGCCTCCACCCGGTTGTCGCTGGGGTGCCGGGTCTGCCGCGGGTTGGCCGGCACCCGGTCCAGGTAGGGGCCGTAACCGACCAGGTCGTCGGCGCGGGAGAGCGCCTCGGCGGCCTCGGGCGTGGTCCAGCTGCGCTGCCCGGGGCCCAGGCCGACGACGATCACCTCGCCGGTGCGCAGCGGCTCGTCGTCCGGCCGGTCGGGGTTGTTGCCCGGCCCGGTCAGGGGGGAGGGGAGCAGCGCGAGGGAGAAGTAGGGGACCGTCTCGGGGTCGACCTCGGCCAGCGGGGCGACCCTCTGCCGGTCGGTGGTGGCCCGCTCCACGTAGTACGCCCGGTCGAGCACGCCGGCGGCCTCGAAGGCGTCCCGGACGTTGCCGAACGTGCGGCCCAGCTTCAGCACCGCGGCGGAGTCGGTGGTGGCCAGCCACTCGGCCAGCTCCTCGGTGGGGAGTGTGCCGGGCAGCACGGTGAGCACCTCGTCCCGCTCGACCAGCGGCCGGCCGAGCACCGCGGCGGCGCCGCTGACGCTGGTCACGCCGGGCACCACCTCGGTCGGGTACCGGTGTGCCAGCCGCTTGTGCATGTGCATGTAGGAGCCGTAGAAGAACGGGTCGCCCTCGGCGAGGACGACGACGTCCCGGCCGGCGTCCAGGTGGGCGGCCAGCCGGGCGGCGGCGGCCTCGTAGAACTCGTCGATCGCGCCCTGGTAGCCGCCGGGGTGCTCGGTGGTCCCGGTGGTCACCGGGTAGACCAGCAGCTCCTCGGTCTGGCCGGCGCGCAGGTAGGGCGCGGCGAGCGCGCGGGCCACCGACCGACCGTGCTGTGCGGCGTGGAAGGCGACGACGTCGGCCGCGCCGATCAGCCGGGCCGCCTTGACCGTGACCAGCTCCGGGTCGCCGGGCCCCAGTCCCACCCCGTACAGCCGCCCGCTCGTCCCCGGGCCAAAGTCGCGACTTTGGCCCTCCTGGATGCTCATTCGGCGGTGCTCGCGATCGCGTTCACGGCGGCGGCGGTGATCGCGCTACCGCCGCGCCGGCCGCGGACGACCAGGTACTCCAGGTCGGCGGCGGCGAGCGCCTCCTTGGACTCCACCGCCCCGATGAAGCCGACGGGTATGCCGATCACGGCGGCGGGGCGGGGTGCCCCGGCGGCGACCATCTCCAGCAGGTGGAACAGCGCGGTCGGGGCGTTGCCGATGGCCACGACGGCGCCGTCCAGCCGGTCGCCCCACAGCTGCAGGGCCGCGGCCGTGCGCGTCGTCCCCAGGTCGGCGGCGAGCGCCGGCGTGCGCGGGTCGTTCAGCGTGCAGATCACGTCGTTGTCCTTGGGCAGCCGGCGACGGGTGATCCCGGCGGCGACCATCTGGGCGTCGCACAGCACCGGGGCGCCGGCGGACAGCGCCTCCCGGCCCCGGGCGACGACGTCGGGGGAGAACGCGAGGTCGGGCACCAGGTCCACCTGGCCGCAGGCGTGGATCATCCGGACCGCCACCCGGGCGACGTCCTCGGGCAGCCCGGAGAGGTCGGCCTCGGCGCGGATCGTGGCGAAGGACTGCCGGTAGATCTCGGCGCCGTCGTGCTCGTAGGAGTGCATCAGTCCTCTTCGACTCCGCTGCGTTGGATGTCATAGCCGGCCGGGGTCGCGACGACGTCGACCACCCCGCCCTGTGGTCGGCCGCAGCGGCGTCCGCAGCCGGCCCAGTGCTGACGTGCGCCGCCGGCCGGTAGCGCTCCGGTGGTGACCGCGGCGGTGGCGTCGCCCCGCACGTCGGCCAGCGACTTCGCGCAGCCCGGCCGGCCGGCGCAGGTGGTGACCCGCAGCCAGGGGCTCGCCTCGTCGAACACCATGCCGGTGCGGTGCAGGTCGACGGCGGCGTCGTCGACGGCGTCCTCGGCGAGGTCGGGCACGGCGACGCTGCGCCACGGGGTCAGCTGCACCTCGTCGGCCAGGCGGGCGAGGAGGTCGGCCTGGTCGGCGCCGAGCCGGCCGAGCCGGACGACGCCGAGCAGCGCCGTCCGGCCGTCCACCTGCGTCACCGCCCCGACCGGCCCCACCACCGGCGCGCCCGGCACCTCCACCGCGGGGCCAAAGTCGCGACTTTGGCCCCGGAGGCGGGTGGCGACGCGGGCTGGGCCGTCGTCGAGCTCGGCCAGGCGCCAGGCGGTCGCGCCCTGGGCGTCGCGTTCGGCGAGGAACGCGCGGGCGGCGGCCAGGGCCAGCGGAACGGCGTCGGCCGGGGCGGCCCGCCGGCCGGAGTCGATGCCGCCGAGGGTCAGCGCGACCTCGGTGGCGGAACGGGCGAGCAGGCCGACGTCCCCGCCCAGACCGGCCACGTCGCCACGGCCGTCGTCCAGGGTCAGCAGGAAGCGGCCGGGCAGCCCGGCCAGCGCCGGGTCGGCGCACAGGCCGGCGTCCAGCGCGGTCACCCAGGGCCGGACGTCGAGGTGACCGCCGCCCGCCCGGCCGGACAGGACGCTGGCCAGCACGTTGCGCACCCGCTCGTGGGTGGCGCTGGGCAGCAGGCCGACCGCGGCCAGCCGATCGCCCAGGCGGGGCTCGGCACCGGCGGGCAGGCCGCGCAACTGCAGGTTGCCCCGGCTGGTCAGCTCCAGGTGGCCGTCGCCGAGGTCGCGGGCCGCGCCGGCCAGCACCCGGAGTTGCGTGGCGGACAGCAGGCCGCCGGGGATGCGGACCCGGGCCAGCGCGCCGTCGGCGGCCGGGTGCGTCTGCAGGGCACCCGGGCAGGCGTCGACCCGGCGACGGGTCGGGGCGGGCGCGGCGGAGGACATGGCGCCCGCGAGGCTACTTCCCGGCCACCCGCCGGGCTCCGTGCCGCCGTCGGCGGGCCAGACCCGCGATCCGGTCGCGGACCGATGCAGGAGGGGCCGCAGGGAGCGGGCCACCGGCCGGTGCGGTGCGCTGCGCGTCGACCTGCAGCCACACCCGGCGCCGGTCCGCCCGGGTGTGGACGGCGTGCATGGCCTGGACGCGGCGCCGCTGCTCGTCGGTCGCCCGGTGCTCGAGGACCGCGAGCTCCGCCTCCCGCATCGCGGCCTCGGCGGCGAACTCCTCGGCGGTGGAGGGATAGGACTCCGGCGGCTCGGCCGGCCCGGTGCCGGCGTGGGCGTACGGGCTGTCGGGCGGCAGGTTGCCGCTGATCCGGCCGTAGGCGCCGAGCACCAGCAGCACGAGCCCGACGACGACGGAGAACAGCACGTTGCTCATCTCGAAGGCCAGCACGTTGAACGAGGTGCGCAACGCGGCCAGGTTTCCCAGTGCGGACAGCAGGAACAGCGACCCGATGACGATCATCACGGTGGAGGCGACCCGGGGCCCGCGGAGGTCAGCGCCGATGAGGAGGGCGGCGGTGACCAGCGAGAGCACCGAGAGCAGGCCGTTGGAGGACAGGCCGAGCACGTCCTCGCCCTCGGTGGAGAAGAAGTCCAGCCCACCGCTGAGCCCCAGCACGCCGAAGAGCAGCAGGAACAGCGCGACGACCAGCGCACCGGCCCGTTGGACCCGGTACACGCCCGGCGTGGGTGCGCCGCCCGGCGTGGGTGCGTCGTCCGACGCGGGGCCCGCGCCGGACGGGGCGGGAGCGGACCGGGGGGTGTGGTGCGGGAGGTGGCTCTTCAGGTTCATGGCGTACTCCGTCGGTGGAGTCACACGGCACGGTCATGTCGTGATGCGATACTAGTCGTCTTTGTGATGCGCGTCTCCTCTCGGACGGCGTCCGGCTCCGCGGGAGACGTGCGGGCGACCCGGGCCGGTTCCGCGCCCTCCCGGTCAGCCGCCGCGGGATGGGCGCGCGGACGGCCGCTGTTGTGGTGCTGGAGAGGAGAACGACATGACCGAGCCGCACGAGATCGACCTGCACTCGGAGTACCTCCGGGCGGACCTGTTCTTCGCCATGGGCCAGCCCACCGAGGCCGCCCGGCTTCTCGAGCCGCTGGTCGCCGCCGAGCCCGACCACCAGGCCGCGCTCGAACTGCTGGCCCGCAGCTACTTCGGGTCGGCGCAGCTGGCCCGGGCCGAGCAGGTGCTGACCCGGCTGGTCGAGCTGGCCCCGGCCAGCGGGTGGGCCCGCCGGGCGCTGGCCCGCACCCTGGAGCGGCAGAACCGGTCGACCGAGGCCGTCGTGCACCACCGCATCGCCGACGCCCTCGGCGCCGCCTGAGCCGGCGGGCGGGCTGCGGCCGGGCCCGACCCGGTCAGACCCGCTCGCTCGCCGGGCGGATGTCGCCGTCGGCCAGCCGCCTGCGGTAGCCGAAGATCTCCCGCTTCACCACCCCGGCCATGAGGTAGAGGCCGATGATGTTCGCCAGCGACATCGCGAAGATCATGCTGTCGGAGAAGCCGATCACCGCGTCGAGCGTCGACGATGCCCCGATGACGACGAAGAGGCAGAAGACGAGCTTCCAGGTGCGGTCCACGACCATCGACTCGCCGAACAGGTAGGTCGCCGCCTTCAGCCCGTAGTAGCTCCAGGCCAGCATCGTCGAGTAGGCGAAGAGGATGACCGCGATGGCCAGCACGACCGGGAACCAGGACGCCACCGTCTCGAACGCGGCCGATGTCGTCTGCACTCCCGGGGCGCTCGAGTCGTCGGCGTAGGTGCCGGTGATGACGATGGCCAGGGCCGTCATGGTGCAGATGACCACGGTGTCGATGAACGGCTCGAGGACGGCGACGTGGCCCTCGGTCGCCGGCTCGTTGGTCTTCACCGCCGAGTGCGCGATGGCTGCGGACCCCAGCCCGGCCTCGTTGCTGAAGGCCGCCCGGCGGAAGCCCTGGATCAGCACCCCGACGATGCCGCCGAACCCGGCCTCCGGGCTGAACGCCTGGGTCACGATGTCCGCGAGCGCGCCGGGGACCGCCGTGATGTTGGCGACCAGCACGGACAGGCAGGCGAGCACGTAGAAGACCGCCATGAACGGCACGATCTTGTCCGTCACCCGGGCGATGCTCTTGATCCCGCCGATGATCACCGCACCGACCAGCACGGCGAGCACCAGGCCGAAGACGGCGCCGGCGGCGCCGAAGCCGAGCAGCCCGTCGTCGCCGCCGGTCACCGACCGGGCCTGGCTGAAGGCTTGGTTGGACTGGAACATGTTGCCCCCACCGACGGCGCCGCCGAGGGTGAAGATGCAGAACGCGATCGCCAGGACCTTGCCGAGGGTCCCCATGCCCTTCTCGGCGAGCCCCTTGCTCAGGTAGTACATCGGCCCGCCGGAGACCCGGCCGTCGGGGTAGACGTTGCGGTACTTCACCCCGAGCGTGCACTCCACGCCCTTGGTGCACATGCCCACCAGCCCGGCGATGATCATCCACAGGGTGGCGCCCGGACCCCCCAGGGAGATGGCCACCGCGACCCCGGCGATGTTGCCCAGACCGACGGTTCCGGAGACCGCCGTCGCCAGAGCCTGGAAGTGGGTGACCTCCCCGGCGTCCTCGGGGTCGTTGTAGTCGCCGCGGACGAGCCTGAGCGCGTGCCCGAAGGCCCGGAACTGGAAGCCGCGCAGGTAGATGGTGAAGAAGAAGCCGGCGACCACCAGCCACACGACGATGAGGGGCAGCTCGACGCCCTCGTCGATGAAGGTCAGCGGGACGCTGTAGAAGACGATGCCCGTGATGAAGTCGGAGATCGGTGCGAAGACGTCGTTGACCTGCTCGTCGAAGGAGGCGGCCAGGACCTGCGCGGACGGGGTCGTCATCACGGCACCACCAGGACGGGAACGGGGGAGAGCTGGATCAGGCTGCTCGGCGTCGAGCCGAAGAGCAGCGTCCGGACCCGGCTCTGCCCGATCCGGCCGACCGTGATCCACGCCGCGTCGTGCTCACGGGCCAGGGCGACCAGCGTCTCGGCGGGGTGGCCGTGCCGGACGACGCCCTCGACCTGCAGGTCGCCGATGGTGGACAGCCGGGCGACCACCGGGTCGAGCACCAGCTCCTGGGCGGCCCGCGACTCGCGTTCCTTCTCGATCGAGCGCCGTTCGTTCTCGTCGGCGTTGGTGAAGGCGTAGGGCGACCAGGGGACGACGCAGGCGAGCACCAGCCGCAGTTCGTGTCGACGCGCTGCGTCGGCGGCGGAGTCCGCTGCCCGTCCGCTCGCCTCGCTGCCGTCGAGCCCCACGACGATCGATGCGGACATTGGCTGAACCCCCAGCCGTCGCGGACGTTGCCGGAAAACTAGTGGGCTACGTCACATTCGTGCCAGTGCTGGCGGGAAGGGCGGACCGGCTCGCGGTGGCCTCGCCGGGGCCGTCGGCGGCCCTCGATCGAGGGTCCTCGATCGGCGGCCCCTCGATCGACGGCCCTCGATCGGCAGCCCTCGGTCGGCTGCCCGTGATCAGCTGCCGGCGATCCTGCGATAGAGATGACGTGCCGGGGTCGCGGTGACACCGTGCGCGATCGTGCTCGCGACCACGACCAGGCTGCCGGCGGCCCACGCGCGAGGATCGGTCACCCCGTCGTGGTGGCTGAGCATCAGGTAGAAGACCGCGCTGACCCCGACCGGGCCGAACCAGCCGAGGAAGACCGCGTCCCGGGGCCGCAGGCCCACGGGACGGAGGAGGGCCAGGAGGACCGGTGGCCGGCGGAGGATCAGTACCGCGAGGGGGAACAGCACCGCTGCCCAGCCGAGCTCTGCCCAGTCCGACCACGGCAGGGTGATCCCGACCAGCAGGAACAGCGGGAAGCCCAGGTAGCGGTTCACCCCCTCGTCGACGGTGTCCTGCTCCGCCATCTCGTCGTTGGCGACGGTGGAGTTGTAGGCGAGGCCGGCGACGAAGACGGCGAGGACGCCGTCCGCGTTCAGCAGCCGGGTGATGCCCAGGACGGCGATGGCCAGCATCAGCGTGAGGACGAACGAGGAGCCCTTGTCGACGTCCTGGTTCCTCATGCCCACGCTGACCGCCTTGCCGGCGGCGAGCCCGATGACGATGCCGACGACCACGCCGGTGCCGACCTGGTAGAGGCCGTCCAGCGCGGCGTGCCCCAGGGAGTCGCCGAGCACCAGGGCGATGCCGAGCAGGACCAGCGGCAGCGCCAGCCCGTCGTTGGACCCGGACTCCATCGAGAGCAGTTGGCGCATCCGCGCCGGGAGGTGCTCCTCCGCCGGCTTGCCGGTCACCACGCTCGAGGCGAGCACCGGGTCGGTGGGCGTGATGCAGGCGCCGATCAGCGCGGCCAGCGCCAGGGGGACGCCCAGCAGCAGCCAGGCCAGGCCGGCCGACAGGGCCGCCATCCCGGCCATCCCGGCCAGCACGAGCACCGTGGTGGGCCGGACGATCGGACGCAGCCGGCGGACCGGGTAGCGCAGCGCCACCCCGATCAGCGAGATGGCGAGCAGCACGCGGGCCACCTCGAGCAGCAGCGTGTGCTGCCTGCCCTCCGGCACGCCGAGCAGGCCGAGCACCTCCGGCCCGACCAGCACTCCCATGAGCAGGGCCAGGAGTGGCTCGCTGAGCGGCAGGTTCCGGATCTGGCTGGACACGGTCGCCAGCAGGACGGCCAGGCTCCCGACGAGCGCGTAGCCGAGGTGCAGGTCCTCCACTGGGTGTTCAGCCTCCGGAGCGGTCACGGTGTGATCGGCGCAGGGGGTCTCCGCGGCCGTGGGGAACGATCATGGGGCAGGCCGGGGGCCACCGCGAGTCGGTCGGCGGGCCGGGACGACCGCGCGTGGCTACAGTCGGGGCTCCGCCGTCCCGGGCGCCTGCCGCTGGGACCGGGCGGCCGTCGTCCTCCACCGCACACGGAACCGCGACGAGGTCCTTTCGCCTCGGCGCCCCGACTCGAGCCCCTGCTCGGCCAGGAGAGCCCCATGATCCGCCGCACCGCCCGCCACGGCCTGCTCGCCGTCACCCTGTCGTTGTCGCTCGCTGCCTGTGGTGGCGGCACGGACGAGGGAGCGCAGGAATCCGGGAGCAACGCCGCCGGGACGACCACCGCGGAGGAAGCCCCTCCCGGGGCGGCGACCTCGCAGGCGTGCGAGACACGGGGGGCGACGGCCGAGCCGGCGGCCGGGATCACCACCGACCTGGGCACGGCCCCCGAGGTGCCGCCGTCGGACGCCCCGCCGCCGTGCGACCTGGTGATCAGCGACGTGGTGGTCGGATCCGGTCCCGAGGCCGTCGGGGGATCCACCGTCGCGGTCAAGTACGTGGGGGCGTTCTACGAGACCGGCGAGGAGTTCGACTCCTCCTGGAGCCGCGGGGCGGACGAGACCCTGCCGGTCACCCTCGGTGCCGGGCAGGTCATCCCCGGTTTCGAGCAGGGGATCAGCGGCATGCAGGTCGGTGGACGCCGGATGGTGACCATCCCCAGCGACCTCGGCTACGGCCCGCGCGGTCAGGGCCCGATCCCAGGAGGAGCCACCCTCGTCTTCGTGATCGACCTCGTCGAGGTCAGCGCCTGACAGATCGCCGTCGGCGCCGGTGCGCGAGCGCCGTTCCGTGAGCAGGTGGGGAGTGACATGCCAGAGCTGGACATCGTGGTCGCGACGGGGCAGGAGCCCCGGGCGTGGTGACGGCGGGCATTCCCCGGCTGGATGCCGTCGACAGCAGCGTGGCCCTGCTGCGGGAGGGATACGCGTTCGGTGCGGGGCGGTTCGCCCGCTGCTCGACCGACGTCTTTCAGACCCGCCTGCTGGGCCGCACGGCGTTCGTCGCCTTCGGTGCGGAGGCAGCCCGGCTGCTGTACACGCCGGACCTGATGACCCGCCGTCGCGCGATCCCGGCCACGGCCCTGACCCTGCTCCTGGACCTGGGCAGCGTCGAGATGCTCGAGAACGGGGAGCACCGCCGTCGCAAGCGGATGTTCATGTCGCTGATGACCCCGGCGTCGCTGACCGACCTGGCGGACACCGTCGAGCGGGAGTGGCGGAGCTCGGTACCGACGTGGCAGCAGGCCGGCGAGGTCGTCCTGATGGAGGAGGTCCGCGAGGTGCTGTGCCGGGCGGTCTGCGCCTGGAGTGGGATCCCGCTGGAAACCGGAGACGTGCCCCGGCGGACCCGGCAGCTCGCCGCGATGGTCGAGGGCGCCGGGTCGGTGGGGCCGCGGAACCTGCGCGGCCAGGTCCTCCGGCACCGCGCCGAGCAGTGGGCCGGCACGGTGATCGACCAGGTCCGCAGCGGAGCGCTCCAGGTGGCGGAGGGGACGGCGGCGCACGTGATCGCCTGGCACCGGACGGCCGACGGAGCGCTGCTGGACACCGACCGGGCCCGGGTCGAGCTGATCAACGTGCTGCGCCCCTCCGTCGCGGTCGCCCGGTTCATCACCTACGCAGCCCTGGCCCTGCACCAGTACCCGGACTGCCGGGCCAGGGCAGCCGAGGACGACGGGTACCTCCGCTGGTTCGTGCAGGAGGTGCGCCGCTACTACCCGTTCTTCCCGATGGTGGGTGGCCGGGCACGGCGGGAGTTCGAGTGGCGCGGCCGGCGCTTCTCCCCGGGGTCGTGGTTCCTGCTGGACATCTACGCCACCAACCACGACCCGCGGATCTGGGCCGAGCCCGCCGCCTTCCGGCCCGAGCGCTTCGGCAGCTGGGACGGCGACCCCTACACCTTCGTGCCGCAGGGCGGTGGTGACCACGACACCACCCACCGCTGCGCCGGGGAGTGGCTCACCATCTCGCTCGTGGAGCGGGCCATCCGGCTGCTGAGCACCGCCATGACCTACGAGGTCCCGCTGCAGGACCTCAGCGTCGACCTGTCCAGGATGCCGGCGGCACCCAGCAGCGGCATGCGCATCTCCCGCGTCCGGACGGCCTGACCGGCCCGGCCGCGCTGTCGGGGCCGCCGGAGGGAGGCGGTAGCGTCCACGGCAACCACGGCAGCGCAGCGAGGCGATCGCACCGGCCGCCCGGGGTCACCGGAGCGGCGGCCGGCGGTGCGAAACCGGCGCCGCCCCGCACCTGTGCGCCCGCGGGGGAGGCGGGCGCCTCGGCTGCCGTGCCCGACGACCCGGGGCGCGGACCCCGAGGGAGGCACTCCTTGAGCGCACGCACCTTCACCCTGCTCTCCACGTCCGACACCGACCTGCTGTCGGCCCGGTCCAGTGCCGTGACCTGGCGGCTGGGCAACCCGTCGCGACTGGATGCCGCGGGCATGGTCGCGCTGGCCGAGGGCAGCGACCTGGTGGTCGTCCGGATCCTCGGCGTCCGCCGGCAGTACGAGGAGCTGCTGGCCCCGCTGCTGGCCGGCCCGGCGCCGGTCGTCGTCCTCGGCGGCGAGCAGGTGCCCGACGCCGAGCTGATGGAGCTCTCCACGGTTGCGATGGGCGTGGCGACCGAGGCGCACGGCTACCTCGCCCAGGGCGGGCCGGACAACCTGGCGCAGCTGCACCGGTTCCTCGGCGACACGGTGCTGCTGGACGGCGAGGGCTTCGAGCCGCCGTCCGTCGCCCCCGAGTGGGGTGTGCTGGAGCGTGCCTCAGCGGTGACCGAGGGCCCGACCGTCGCCGTCCTCTACTACCGGGCGCACCACCTGGCCGGGAACACCGCCTTCGTCGAGGCGATCTGCACCGCGATCGAGGACGCCGGCGGCCGGGCGCTGCCCGTCTTCACCGCCTCCCTGCGCAGCGTCGAGCCCGGCCTGGTCGACGTGCTGCGCACCGCCGACGCGCTGGTCGTCACGGTGCTCGCGGCCGGCGGCTCCAAACCCGCCACCGCCTCGGCCGGTGGGGACGACGGCGCCTGGGACGTCGGCGAGCTCGCGAAGCTCGACGTCCCGGTGATCCAGGGGCTGTGCCTCACCAGCAGCCGCGCGCAGTGGGCCGCCAACGACGACGGGCTGTCCCCGCTCGACGTCGGCAACCAGGTCGCCATCCCGGAGTTCGACGGCCGGCTGATCAGCGTGCCGTTCTCGTTCAAGGAGACCGACGCCGACGGCCTCACCTCCTACGTCGCCGACCCCGAGCGGGCCGCGCGGGTGGCCGGCACCGCCGTCGCGCACGCCCGGCTCCGGCACACCCCGCCGGCCGAGCGCCGCATCGTCGTGATGCTGTCCGCGTACCCGACCAAGCACGCCCGGATCGGCAACGCCGTCGGGCTGGACACGCCCGCCTCCGTCGTCCGGCTGCTCGCCGCGATGGCCGGCCAGGGCTACGACGTCGGCCCGTTCGAGGGGCCCGGCGCGCTGCCCGGCCTGGCCGACCTGGACGGTGACGCGCTGGTGCACGCGCTGATCGCCGCCGGCGGCCAGGACGAGAACTGGCTGACCGAGGAGGTGCTGAGCGGCAACCCGGTGCGCATCGGTGCCGCCGACTACCAGGCCTTCTTCGCCACGCTGCCCGTCGAGCTGCGCGCGGCGATGGAGGAGCACTGGGGCCCCGCACCGGGAAAGCTCTTCGTCGACGAGTCGACAAACGGACACGGCGACATCGTCTTCGCCGCGCTGCGGGCCGGGAACGTCGTGGTGATGGTCCAGCCGCCGCGCGGCTTCGGGGAGAACCCGATCGCGATCTACCACGATCCCGACCTGCCGCCGTCACACCACTACCTGGCCGCCTACTGGTGGCTGCGGTCTGGTCGGGATGCTGGCGGATTCGGGGCGCACGCCATGGTGCACGTCGGCAAGCACGGGAACCTCGAGTGGCTGCCCGGCAAGACCGTGGGGATGTCGGCGGCCTGCGGTACCGACGCGGCGATCGGCGACCTGCCGCTGGTCTACCCGTTCCTGGTCAACGACCCGGGCGAGGGCACTCAGGCCAAGCGCCGGGCGCACGCCACCCTGGTCGATCACATGGTGCCGCCGATGGCCCGCGCCGACTCCTACGGCGACATCGCCCGGCTGGAGCAGCTGCTCGACGAGCACGCCAACATCGCCGCAATGGACCCGGCGAAGCTGCCCGCCGTCCGCCAGCAGATCTGGACGCTGCTGCAGGCCGCCAAGCTCGACTCCGACCTGGGCCTTGCCGAGCGGCCCGAGGACGACCACTTCGACGAGATGATCCTGCACGTCGACGGCTGGCTCTGCGAGATCAAGGACTCCCAGATCCGCGACGGGCTGCACGTGCTGGGCACCCCGCCCAGCGGCGGGAACCGGGTCGATCTGGTGCTGGCGATGCTGCGGGCCCGGCAGATCTGGGGCGGTGCGGTCGCGCTGCCCGGGCTGCGGGAGGCGCTCGGCCTGACCGAGGACGGCACCGCCGGGCTGAGGGCGACCGACGCGGTCGAGGCGCAGGCCGCCGCGCTGGTGGCCGGCATGGAGGCGGCCGGCTGGGCAGAGATGGCCATTTCTGCCCTCGTGCGCGAAGTGCTGGGCCGGGACGACGAGGCGGTCGCCGCGGTGCTGCGGTTCGCCGTCGAGGAGGTCGTGCCCCGGCTGGAGCGCACCACCGACGAGCTGGACATGACCCTGCACGCCCTGGACGGCGGCTACGTGCCGGCCGGGCCGTCCGGGTCGCCGCTGCGCGGGCTGGTGAACGTGCTGCCGACCGGGCGCAACTTCTACTCCGTCGACCCGCGCGCCATCCCCTCCCGGCTGGCCTGGGAGACCGGGTCGGCGATGGCCGAGTCGCTGGTCGAGCGCTACGTCGCCGACACCGGCGCGCACCCCCGCTCGGTGGGCCTGTCGGTGTGGGGCACCTCGGCGATGCGCACCTCGGGTGACGACGTCGCGGAGGTCCTGGCGCTGCTCGGCGTCCGGCCGGTCTGGGACGACGCCTCCCGGCGGGTCACCGGGCTGGAGCCCATCCCGCTCGACGAGCTGGGCCGGCCGCGGATCGACGTGACGGTGCGGATCAGCGGCTTCTTCCGGGACGCGTTCCCGCACGTGGTGACCATGCTGGACGACGCGGTGACCCTGGTGGCCGGCCTCTCCGCCGAGTCCGACGCCGAGAACTACGTGAAGGCCCACGTGGACGCCGACCAGGCCATCCACGGCGACCGCCGGCGGGCCACCACCCGGGTGTTCGGCTCGAAGCCGGGCGCCTACGGGGCCGGCCTGCTGTCGCTGATCGACTCCCGCGACTGGCGCGGGGATGCCGACCTGGCCGAGGTCTACGCCGTCTGGGGCGGCTACGCCTACGGCCGGGATCTCGACGGGGTCAACGCGCGGCCGGACATGGAGACCGCCTACAAGCGGATCGCGGTGGCCGCCAAGAACGTGGACACCCGCGAGCACGACATCGCCGACTCCGACGACTACTTCCAGTACCACGGCGGGATGGTCGCCACCGTCCGTGCGCTGACCGGGGCTGCGCCCGCGGCCTACATCGGCGACTCCACCCGGCCCGAGCAGGTGAAGACCCGGTCCCTGCTCGAGGAGACCTCCCGGGTGTTCCGCGCCCGCGTGGTCAACCCCAAGTGGCTGGCCGCGATGCGCCGGCACGGCTACAAGGGCGCGTTCGAGCTGGCCGCGACCGTCGACTACCTCTTCGGCTACGACGCCACCACCGGGGTGGTCGCCGACTGGATGTACGAGAAGCTCGCCCAGACCTACGTGCTCGACCCGGAGAACCGGGAGTTCATGGAGAAGTCGAATCCGTGGGCCCTGCACGGCATCGCCGAGCGGCTGCTGGAGGCGGTCGACCGGCAGATGTGGGCCGATCCCGACCCGGCGCTGCTCGCCGAGCTGCAGCAGGCCTACCTGGACACCGAGGGCGACCTCGAGGGCGGGGACACCCCGGCGCGAGCCCACTCCCGCTGACGTCGTGCCCGCCACCTGGGGCCAAAGTCGCGACTTTGGCCCCAGCGGGACGACGGGGACCGATGATTTCGTCGGCGCCCGGCGGTCTACTGCTGCATGACCACCACGCTGCTGGCGATCGGCACCCGCAAGGGGCTGTGGCTCGCGACGAGCGACGACCGGCGCACCTGGACCCTGTCGCCGCCGCACTTCCTGATGACCGAGGTGCCGAGCATCGGCATCGACACCCGCGAGGGGCGCGCCCGGCTCATGGTCGGAGTGCGCTCGGAGCACTTCGGCCCGACCGTCGTCCACTCCGACGACCTCGGGCAGACCTGGACCGAGCCGGACGGCGGCGCCATCCGGTTCCCGGCCGACGCCGGTGCCTCGGTCGAGCGGATCTGGCAGCTGCAGCCGGACTCCGCCGACCGGCCCGGGGTGGTGTGGGCCGGCTGCGAGCCGATCTCGGTCTGGCGGTCGGGCGACGGCGGCGAGCACTTCGAGCTGTGCCGTGGCCTGTGGGACCACCCCCACCGCTCCGACTGGGGCGCCGGTGCGGGCGGGTCGGCCGCACACACCGTCATCCCCGGGCCCGAGGGAACGGTGCACGTCGCGATGAGCACCGGCGGGGTCTACCGGACCCGGGACGGCGGGGCCTCGTGGCAGCCGCGCAACGCCGGCATCTCCGCCTACTTCCTGCCCGGGCCGGCACCCGAGTTCGGGCAGTGCGTGCACAAGATCGCCCGCGACGCCGCCGACCCGCGGAGGCTGTACGCGCAGAACCACCACGGCGTCTACCGCTCCGACGACGACGGGGACTCCTGGACCTCGATCGCCGGAGGGCTGCCCTCGGACTTCGGGTTCGTGATGCTGGCCCATCCCCGGCGGGCAGGAACCGCCTGGGTGGTGCCGCTGGTGGCCGATTCGGAGCGGATCCCGCCCGGTGGTGAGCTGGCGGTGCACCGCACCGACGACACCGGGGCGACCTGGCGCCGGTCGGCCGCCGGGTTGCCCGCCGGCGAGTTCAACGCCGTCCTGCGCGACGCGGCAGCAGTGGACTCGGCCGATCCGGTGGGCGTCTACCTCGGCACCCGCGGCGGGGCGGTGTACGCCAGCGCCGACGAGGGGGAGACGTTCAGCCAGGTCGCGGACCACTTGCCCGACGTGCTCTGCGTGCGGGCGGCGGTGCTGCCGTGACGGTGCGGTTGCTGGTGCCCCGGCTGCTCGCCGGGTGCACCGCCGGGCAGCGCGAGCTGGCGATCCCGCTGGTCGGCCCGGGCACCGTCGGCGCAGTGCTGGACACGGTCGCCGCCGACCACCCGGTGTTCGACCGGCGGGTGCGGGACGAGACCGGTGCCCTGCGGCGGCACGTCAACGTCTACGTCGACGGGGAGGACGTCCGCCGGCTGCAGCACCTCGCGACGCCGGTCGGGCCGGACGCCGAGGTCATGGTGATCCAGTCCGTGGCCGGTGGCTGAGCGCAACGGCACGCCGGGTGGCGGGCCCGGCGTCGTGCAGCAGCGCGTTCCGACGAGCCGCGCGGGGCACCGACCAGCAATGGGCATCCTCAGCAGGCTGATGGGCACCGCAGGAAACACCGCCGCCCGTACCGGTCGTTCCGCCGGGCGGGCCACCGGCCGCCCCACCACCGGGCGCCGGGGCATGAAGGCCGCCACTCCCAGGGCCGGCGGCATGCGCCGCGGTAGCGCCACCCCCGCCGCGTCGGGAGGCCTGGGGAGGCTGATCGGCTCCTTCACCGGACGGCGCTGACCGTCCGGGGCTCAGGGCAGCAGGACGGCGGCGGCGAGCAGCGTGCCCGTCGCCGTCACCTCGCCCATCGCTCCCATCACGTCGCCGTTCACCCCGCCCAGCCGCGCGCGGGCCCGGGAGAACAGCGCTTCCGACGCGGCCATGCCCAGGCAGACCGCGGCCACCAGCCCGAGTGCGGCGGGAGCGTCGTGGCTGGCGCCGAACGCCCCGGCCGCCACCGCTGCGACGAGGGTGACGGCGGTGCCGGCCAGCCACGACCGCGAGACGGTGCCGGCGACCGCCTGACCCAGCGACGATCCCTCGGCGATCGGCACCCCCCGCAGCCCGGTGCGGGCCATCGCCACCCGGGCGGCGACCGCGGCCGCCGGCAACGCCGGCCAGCCACCGTCCACGGCCAGCAGGTGCGCCAGGCAGGCGACCTGCAGCAGCAGCGCGAGCACCAGGGTGAGGACGCCGAACGGTCCGACGTCCCCGGCGCGCATCACCGCCAGCGCCCGCTCCCGCCCGCGCAGCGGACCCAGCCCGTCGGCGGTGTCGGCCAGCCCGTCCAGGTGCAGCCCGCGGGTGAGCGCGGCCAGCACCACGATGCCGAGGACGGCGCCGACGAGTGGACTCGCGTACCGGGCGCCCAGCCAGGCCACGCCCACCGCCACCGCTCCGAGGACCAGGCCCACGAGCGGCGCCCAGGGCAGCACCCCGCGGGCGGACGCGGCCGCCGGCACCCGGACGGAGCTGAGCATCCCGAACGACTCCGCGGGGCCGGCCCACCACGCACGGCCCGTCATCGCAGCCGCTGGGGCAGCCCGGCCACCACGAACCACACCTCGTCCGCGGTGGCGGCCAGCCGCTGGTTCACCGTGCCGAGGGTGTCCCGGAACAGCCGCCCGGAGCGGGTCTCGGGCACCACCCCGAGCCCCACCTCGTCGCTGACGGCCACCACGTGCGCCGGTGTCATCACCCAGTTGGTGACCAGCGCGTCGCAGCGGTCGCCCAGCCGTCCCAGCGCCGCGGCGTCCGCCTCATCCCACACGCCGGTCTCGTCCATCAGGGCCGCGACCCAGGTGGTGACGCTGTCGACCAGCACCGTGCCGCGACGCAGCAGCTCGGAGGGGGCGGTGGTCTCCAGCGTCGTCCAACCCGCCGGGCGGCGGGCCCGGTGGGCGGCGACCCGGGCGGCCCATTCCGGATCGGACGGGTCGCCGCTGGAGGCCGCCAGGTAGAGCACGTCGCGCCGGTCG
Organism: Modestobacter lapidis; assembly: GCF_054780755.1. Taxonomy (NCBI): domain Bacteria; kingdom Bacillati; phylum Actinomycetota; class Actinomycetes; order Geodermatophilales; family Geodermatophilaceae; genus Modestobacter; species Modestobacter lapidis. The sequence goes on from NZ_BAAGVS010000027.1 coordinate 23,716, forward strand.
GCGACGAGCTGCTCGGCGTACGCGGACTTCCCCGACCGCGAGCCGCCGAGCACCAACACCCTCATGCCAGTTCCAACCGGGTCACCGAGCCGTTGTGCGGGGTGACCGCCGGCATCGCATCGGGCCCCAGCCCGGCGACGACGGCCTGCAACGCCCGGATGGTGTCGCCGTGGGTGACCAGCGCGACGACATCGGCCGGCGGGTCGGCCCGCAGCCCGGCGAGGTGACCGGCCACCCGAGCGTGCAGCTGGGCCAGGCTCTCCCCGCCGTCGGCGGACCAGTGCGGATCGGTCCAGTCGACGAGGTCCCACAGCTCGCGGGACGGGCGGCCCTCGAGCACGCCGTAGCCCTGCTCGCGCAGCGCGGGCGTGCTGCGCACCGGCAGTCCGGTGGCTCCGGCGCAGTGCTCGGCGGTCTGCACCGCGCGGCGCAGATCGCTGGAGAGCAGGGCGCCGGGGCCGTCGCCCGCCCGGGTCAGCGCCGCCAGCTCGGCCGCCGCAGCGGCCGCCTGCCGGTGGCCGAGCTCGGTGAGCGGTACGTGCGCGGTCTGGCCCTGCATCAGCCCGGCGGCGTTCCACTCGCTCTGACCGTGCCGGACGAGCAGCAGGGTGAGCGGTCGGGCCATGGTGGGGGCAGCGTAGGCCGCCGGGGGCGCGACCGGCCGCGCACCTCCCTGCTCGACGGCGAGCTGGCTGCGGGGCGTACCCACCCGGCTCGTAACGTCGCAGCCGTGACGATCCCGCTGCGGCCCGGCGCCGCCCGCACCGCCGGCCGCCCGGCGCCGCGCCCCACCGGTCCCGACCCGCTGGCCCCACTGCTGGACCTGCCCGGTGTGCGCGATGCCGCCGAGGAGGCCCGCGCCGCGGTGGACCGGCTGCTCGCACACCGGGTGCTGCGCCGGGAGTCGGCCGGGGTGAGCGCCGAGTCGGCGCTGCGCGGGGCCCGTGCCTCCGCTGCGCTGGACGGCGTCGACCGGCCGCTGGCCGACGTCCGGGGCGGCGCGGTCGAGGACCCGATCGTGCAGGGCGCGCTGCGGGTGTCCGCCGGCCTCGGGTCGATGGTGGAGACCTGGGACCGGGCGCCGGGGCAGGTCCTCGCCCGGCTGCACGTGCTGGCCGCCACCGACCTGGTCGACCCGGCCGAGCTCGGCCGACCCGCCGGGCAGGCCGGGGCGCGGCTGGCCGGGCTGTTCGCCGTCATCACGGCGACGACCACCGTGCCGGCAGTGGTGCTGGCCGCGGTCGTGCACGGCGAGCTCGCGGCCCTGGCGCCCTTCGGATCGGCGGACGGCGTGGTCGCCCGCGCCGCCGGCCGGCTCACCGGGATCGCCCGCGGCCTGGACCCGAAGGCCGTGTCGGTGCCCGAGGTCGGCTTCACCGAACTGGGGGCCCCGGCCTACGTCGCGGCCCTCGACGGCTACCGGTCCGGGAGCTCCGCGGGCCTCGCCGGCTGGCTGGTCCACTGCTCCCGGGCCACCGCGCACGGCGCCCTCGAGGGCCTGGCCATCTGCGAGAGCCTGCTCCGCGGGTGAGGTGGGTGCACGTCGTCGTCCTGGCGGACGACACCGCGGCCTGGTGCCGTCCCCTGGTGCGTGGAGCCGCTTCGTCCCTCGGTCGCGGAGGCCTCCGGCCCCCACTCCTCGGGACCTCTGCCGCAACCGATCGGACAGCGGGGACACTCGGGCCATGCGCTTCCTCGAGGTCGACGGTCTAGGCCAGGTCAGCCGGGTGGGGCTGGGCACGTGGCAGTTCGGGTCCAGGGAGTGGGGCTACGGCGAAGACTACGCCACCGGGCCGGCCCGGGACATCGTCCGGCGGGCCCGGGAGCTCGGCGTCACCCTCTTCGACACCGCCGAGGTCTACGGCTTCGGGCGCAGCGAGAAGATCCTGGGTGAGGCGCTGGGCGGGGAGCGCAGCTCGGTCGTCGTCGCGAGCAAGATCTTTCCGGTCGCGCCGTTCCCCGCCGTCGTCCGCAACCGGTTCGAGGGCAGTGCCCGCCGCCTCCAGCTCGAGCGCATCCCGCTCTACCAGGTGCACCAGGCCAACCCGGTCGTCCCGGACTCGATCACGATGACCGGGATGGGAGAGCTGCTCCGCGAGGAGCGGATCGGCGCGGTCGGTGTCTCCAACTACTCGCTGGAGCGGTGGCAGGCCGCCGATGCGGCGCTCGGCCGGCCGGTGGTCAGCAACCAGGTGCAGTTCTCCCTCGCCTCCGCCGGCCCGCTGACCGACCTGGTGCCCTTCGCCGAGCGGGAGGGCCGCGTGGTGATCGCCTACAGCCCGCTGGCCCAGGGCCTGCTGGGCGGCCGGTACTCGGCGACCCACCGGCCCGGTGGGGTGCGCGCGATGAACCCGCTGTTCGGCACGGAGAACCTGCGCCGGGCCGAGCCGCTGCTGGCCCTGCTGCGCGAGGTGGCCGCCGCGCACGACGCCACGCCGGCGCAGGTGGCGCTGGCCTGGCTGCTCGGCCTGCCCCGGGTCGTGGTGATCCCCGGCGCCTCCACCGTCGCCCAGCTGGAGTCGAACGTGGCCGCCGCCGACCTGGCGCTCACCGACGCACAGCAGACCGACCTCACTGCCGCGGCTCGGGAGTTCCGCCCGCAGTCCTCGGCCCGCACGCTGGTCGACGAGGTGCGGTCGAGGTTCGACGGGGCCCGGTCGAGGTTCGACGGGGCCCGGTCGAGGTTCGGGGTCTGACCGCTGCCGGGTCAGCGCGGGGCGAGCAGCAGCCCGACCAGCGCCGTCACGACGATGCCTCCCAGCGCCGCGGCCGCGGCGACCAGCCACTGCCCGGTCGCCGCCCCGCCGACGACGCCGAGCAGCACGGCGACCCACGGCCCGCTCCTCGACATCACCATGCCGATCCGGGCAGAGGGGGGCGGCCGGCGCCCACGGCGTGACGGCGACGTCCGTGCGGTCTGGCCGAACAGCGCGGCCGCGACGCACACGGCGGCCACGGCGAGCCAGGCCAGCGCGGTGATCATGCCGGGCAGGATCGCCGATGAGTCCGGTCCTCCGGTGGTGCAACGCCGGGGACGAGCCCGCCGTCGGGAGCCCAGGGGTCAGGCGTCCCGGCGAAGCCACCGGCCGACGGCCACGGCGGCCGGGACGGGCCGGCCGGTGAGCAGCGCGGGCGCGGGGGTCATGGCGGGGGGCATGGCGAGCCCGGAGAGCCGGAGCGCGCGCCGGCGCACGTACCAGGCCAGCCCGGCGACCGCCGCCCCGACGCCCATCGCGGCGCCGGTCACCATCGGTGCCCGCTGCCCGGAGAACCGCGACCTCAGCGCCACCGGCCGGCTGAAGGTGAGCACCGGCCAGCCCCGTTCGCCGGCGATCCTGCGGAGCCCCCGGTCGGGGTTGACGGCCGTCGGGTGGCCGACCGCCTCGAGCATCGGCAGGTCGGTGGCCGAGTCGCTGTAGGCCCAGCAGTCGGCCAGGTCGTAGCCCATCTGGGCGGCGACCTGGCGGACGGCGACCGCCTTGTTCGCGCCGTAGGCGTAGAAGTCGATCTCGCCGGTGTACCTGCCGTTCCTGGTCACCATCCGGGTGGCCACCACCCGGTCGACGCCGAGCATCTCGCCGATCGGCTCCACCATGTCCGCGCCGCTGGTGGAGACGATGACGATCTCCCGCCCGGCCGCCCGGTGCTCCTCGATCAGGTCCGCGGCCTCGGCGTAGACCAGGGGCTCGACGATGTCGTGCAGCGTCTCGCGGACGATGTCGTGGACCACCGCGACGTCCCAGCCGGTGGTCATCGCGGTGATCTGGCTGCGCATGCGCTCCATCTGGGCGGCGTCGGCGCCGGCCAGGGAGAAGACGAACTGGGCATAGGCGCCCTTGAGCACCGCCCGGCGGTTGATCAGCCCGCCGTGGAAGAACGGCCGGCCGAACGCCAGGGTGCTGGACTTGGCGATGACGGTCTTGTCCAGGTCGAAGAACGCCGCTGCGCGGGTCATGATCCACGAGGGTAAGCGCAGCGGGCAGCTCCGGGGCCCGGCACGCCGTCGTCCACACCCGTACGGGTCCTCCACAGATGTCCGCGCGGCCTTCCGTGGCTCCGCCGGCGCCACTGCGCTGTCCCCGTGACCTCCACCCCGTCCCGCGCCCCGGGTCCGCTCGCCGACGCCGTCCCCCGTCCGCTGGTCGTCAGCACCGACGAGGTGCTGCTGGACGACCTGTTGCGGTTGCTGGCCGCGGCCGGCAGCACTCCCGAGCTCACCTCGGGCGGCGGTGCGCTCCGCCGGGCGCACCGGACGGCCCCGGTGGTCCTGCTCGGTGCCGACGTCCTCGGCGCGGCGCCGGTGCGTGCGCTGCCCCGGCGGCCGGGCGTGCTCGTGGTGCTGACCAGCGAGCCGGGCCCCGAGGTGTGGTCGGCCGCGGTCGAGGTCGGTGCGGAACGGGTCGTCGTGCTGCCCCGGGACGAGGCCTGGCTGGTCGAGCGGGTGGCCACCGCGGTCCGCGGGCCGAGCCGCCCCGGCTGGGTGGCCGTGGTGGGCAGCTGTTGCGGCGGGGCCGGGGCGAGCACCGTGGCCACGGCGCTGGCCCTGGCCGCCGGCGCCGGCACCCCCGGCCGGGTGCTGCTGGTCGACGCGGACGGCTGGGGCGGCGGTCTGGACCTGCTGCTGGGAGCAGAGCGCACCCAGGGGCTGCGCTGGCCGGAACTGACCGGTGTGCGGGGCGGGGTGTCCGGGCCCGCGCTGGTCGCCGCGCTGCCCGACGCGCACGGCGTCCCGGTGCTCGCCGCCTCGCGGGAGGCTCCCGAGGAGGTGCCGGGAGACGCGCTGACCGCGGTCGTGGTCGCGGCCCGGGACAGCGGGCACGGGGTGGTCGTCGACCTGCCGTGCCGCACCCGTGCGGGCGAGGCCGTCCTGGACGCGGCCGACCTGGCGGTGCTCCTCGTGCCGGCCCGGCTGCGCGCGGCCGCGGCTGCCCGGGCCATGGTCGGCGCACCGGATGGTGCGCCCCGGCCCTGGTCGGGCGCGCGGGTGGTCACCCGGCCGGTGCCGGGTGGGCTGTCCCGCCGGGAGGTCGCCGACGTCGTCGGCCGGCCGGTGCTGGCCGAGCTGGCGCACGACCGGTCCGCCGTGCCACGGGGCGAGCGGGGGGAACCACCCTCGGTCGCGGCCCGCTCGCCGCTGGGCGTGCTCAGCCGGCAGCTCCTGGCCGAGCTCCCGCACGGCGGCCCGGGGTGAGCGTCGGGGCGCCCGGGCCGCTGGTCGAGCGGGTCCGGGCCCGGCTCGCGGCCGGGCCGGGTGTGGTCAGCTCGGCAGCGGTCGCGGCTCTGGTACGGGAGGAGTCCGGGGGCCTCCTGGGCGACCGCGCCGTCCTGGAGGCGGTTCGGATGGCCAGCGACGAACTCTCCGGCGCCGGCCCGCTCGAGCCGCTGCTGCGCACTCCCGGGGTGACCGACGTGCTGGTCAACGGGCCGGACCAGGTCTGGGTCGACCGCGGATCGGGCCTGGAGCCGGCGGATGCCCGGTTCCCCGACGAGCAGGCGGTCCGCCGGCTGGCGGTGCGGCTCGCCGCCGCGGCCGGACGGCGGCTGGACGATGCCGCTCCGTGGGTCGATGCCTCGCTGCCCGACGGCACCCGGCTGCACGCGGTCCTGCCGCCCGTCTCGGGCGGGGGTACCTGCCTGTCGCTGCGGGTGCTGCGCCGCGCGCGGCTGTCCTTCGCCGACCTCGCTGCCCGCGGAGCGCTGCCCGGGGCGGCCGCGGACCTGCTCCGTGCCGCGGTGCAGCGCCGCGCGGCGTTCCTCGTCACCGGCGGCACGGGCAGCGGCAAGACCACGGTGCTCTCGGCGTTGCTCGGCCTGGTGCCGCCGGACGAGCGGCTGGTGCTCTGCGAGGACGCGCCGGAGCTGTGGCCCGACCACCCGCACGTCGTCCGGCTGCTCACCCGGCCGCCCAACGTGGAGGCGGTGGGCGCCGTGACGCTGCGCGACCTGGTGCGGCAGGCGCTGCGCATGCGGCCCGACCGGCTGGTCGTCGGGGAGGTACGTGGTGCCGAGGTCGTCGACCTGCTCGCCGCGCTCAACACCGGCCACGACGGCGGCTGCGGCACGCTGCACGTGAACCGGCCCGCCGAGGTGCCGGCCCGGCTGGAGGCCCTCGGCGTGGCGGCCGGTCTGGGCCGGGTCGCGGTGCACAGCCAGGCGGCCGCCGCGTTGTCGCTGGTGGTGCACCTCCAGCGGGCCCCGGTCGGCCGGCGCGTCGCCGAGGTGGCGGTGGTCCGCCGGCGGCGCGAGCTCATCGAGGTCGTCCCCGGATGGCGGTCGGACGGCGGGGAGAGCCCGGGCCGCGCCGAGCTGGCCGCGGTGCTGGGCTGCCGGGTGCCGGGATGACCGGTGCCCTGTGCTGCCTGGCCGCGGCCGCGGTGTGCTGGCCGGCCCGCGGGGTCCAGGAGCCCCCGGGCCGACTGCGCGCCACGCGGTCGGTGCCCGCCGTGGAGCTCGGCGCACTGGTGGACCGGCCCGGCGCGGTGGGTGCCGGTGGGCTGCTGGCGGCCGCGGTGGTGGCGGTGGCCAGCACGCCGCTGGTGGCCGCGTTGGCCGGCGTGTGCGCCGGGGCGGCCGTTCGCGCCCTCCGGGGCGCGCGCCGGGCGGCCGAGGGCCGGCGGCGCGTGCAGGCGGTCGCGGAGGGCCTGGGCGTGCTTGCCGCCGAACTGCGGGCCGGCCGGTCGGTCGAGGAGGCGGCCGACGCCGCCGTGGCCGGCTGCCCGGACGAGGTGGCCGGGGCCGCGCTGGGCCGGGTGCTGCGACCCGGCGCCGGGCCACCGACTCCCGCGGCCGGCTCCCCGGGCGACGTGGACGGCGTCCTCGCCCGGGTGGCGGCCGCGGTCCGGCTGAGTGCCCGGACGGGCTGCTCGCTGGCCGGCGTGGCCGCCGCCGTCGAGGACGACCTGCGGGCCCGGGCCCGGGCGGAGACCGAGCTGCGGGCGGCGGTGGCCGGGCCCCGGGCCAGTGCCGCCGTCCTGGCCGGCCTGCCGGTGCTCGGGCTGCTGATGGGCGGTGGCGTGGGTGCGGATCCCTGGCGGGTGCTGACCACGACCGGCACCGGCACCGTCCTCCTGGTCTGCGGCGTCGCGCTGGAGCTGGCCGGGGTGGCCTGGTCGGCGCGGCTGGTGCGGCGTGCGGTGACCCGGTGACCGCCGGCGGGCCGGCGCTCGCGCTCGTCGCGCTGGGCGCTGCGCTGCTGCTGTGGCGGCCGCCCGACTCGGTCCGGCGGGATCGGGTCCGGCAGCTCGCTCCCGCATCCCACGGCGTCCTGCCGGACCGCGCGTCGCGCAGGGCCCTGCGTGGCCCCGCCGGCCCGGGCGCGGGCCCGCCCGGTCGGCTCCGCCGGCGGGCGGAGGCAGCAGTGGCCGGCGTCGCCGCCTTCGCGGTGCTCGGCGGCGGCCTCGGCGGGGCGGTGGCCGGCGTCGGGACGGCGGTCCTGGTCGAGCGGCTGCTCCGCCGCGGAGGAGGGCCGCCGGCCGACGACGGCGTCCGGGACCTGCCGGTGGCCTGCGACCTGCTGGCGGTCTGCCTGGCCGCCGGCACACCGATCGGCGCGGCGGTCGCGGCGGTCGCGACGTCGGTGCCCGGTCCCCTCGGCGTCGAACTCGACCAGGTGGGCGTCCTGTACCGGCTGGGTGCTGCCCCGCGTCAGGCGTGGTCGGGGGTGCCTGCGCCGGTGGCCCCGCTGGCCCGGGTGCTGGTGCGCGCGGGCGAGTCCGGCTCGTCCGTGGTGCCCGCGCTGCAGCGGCTGGCCGGTGATCTGCGCACCGCCCAGCGGAGCGCGGTCGAGGCAGCGGTCCGCCGGGCGGGGGTCTGGGTGCTCGCGCCGCTGGGCGTGTGCTTCCTCCCGGCCTTCCTCTGCCTGGGGGTGGTGCCGATGGTGCTCGGCATCGCCGCGGACGTCTTCGGCTGACCGGCTCCGGCCAGCACACCGCGCCCTCCCGGGCCGGCCGGTGTCCCCAGCCGGAACTGCGGTCCACAGCTGGGCCGGCGACCGGTCGGAACGGGGTTGCCGGCCGCAATCTCGGGAGCGACGGGCCCGCCGGTGGCCCACGGAGGAGGAGCCATGACCAGCACGGTCCCGACCACCCAGCAGGAGCTGCAGCGACAGCCGGAGAGCGCCGGTGCGGCGGCGGTGCCGCCGCCGGACGGGCAGCGGTCGGTGCGGCGGCGGCTCGCCCGGCGGTGGGCCCGGGTGCAGGAGTCCGGCGAGGCGGGGATGAGCACCGCCGAGTACGCCGTCGGCACCGTCGCGGCCTGCGCGTTCGCCGCTGTGCTCTACCAGGTGGTCACCGGCGGGTCGGTCGTCGACGCCCTCGGCGACCTCGTGCAGTCGGCGCTGTCGACCCTGTCCTGACCGATGTCCGCCCGTCGCGACCGGGAGGCCGGGATGGTTACTGCCGAGACGGCGGTGGTCCTCCCGGTCCTCCTGCTCGTGCTGGCCGCCGCGGTGGCGGCGGTCGTCGTGGTCGGAGCCCAGTTGCGGTGCGTGGACGCGGCCCGGGAGGGGGTCCGGGCCGCTGCCCGCGGCGAGCCGATCGCGGTCGTCGTCGAGCTGGCCGGTCGGGCGGCGCCCGACGGCGCCCGGGTCGAGGTGTCCACCTCCGGGACGACGGTGACCGTCACGGTGACCGCTGCGCTGCAGCCGCTGGGTCCGGTGCCGCTGCACGTCCCGGTGAGCGCAACCGCGACCGGCCTGCGTGAACCGGGCGCCGACCGGGCGGTGCCGTGACAGGGCACCGCGCCGACGCGGCGGAGGCAGGAACCGGGGAGCGGGGGTCGGCGACGGTGTGGGTCGTCGCCCTGGCCGGCCTGCTCGCCGCGGTCGGCGTCGCGGTGGTCCTCGTCGGTGGAGCGGTGGTGGGCCGGCACCGGGCGGGTGCGGCGGCCGATCTGGCGGCCCTGGCCGGCGCCGGCCGGGCCGTGTTGGGCGATCCGGCGGCATGCGCGGTCGCCAGCACGGTCGCCGCCGCCAACGGGGCATCGGTGGACAGCTGCCGGGTAGCGCCGGGCGCTGTCGTCGAGCTGCACGTCCGGGTGCCCGTCCGGCTCGGGCCGCTGGGCGTGGTCGACGCCCGCGGCCGGGCCCGCGCGGGGCCGGCGCCGCCGGAGCTCGGCACGGTCGCGACCGGGCAGCCCGGTTCGGTCCCGGACGGCTCAGAAGACCAGGTCGTCGGTGAGGGCGTCACCAGGGGCGGCGGCCCCGGCCGGGGCATCGTCGTCGGCCGGATCGCTGCCCGTGTCCCGGCCACCGTCCGCCCGCTCGTCCAACTCCCGGTCCGCGGCCGCGGCCAGCTCGTCGAGCACCACGTCGAGCAGCCGGACGGCACCGGGCTTGTCCAGCGGCTCGTTGCCGTTGCCGCACTTGGGCGACTGCACGCACGACGGGCAGCCGGCCTCGCACTCGCAGCTGGCCACCGTGGCCCGGGTGGCCTGCAGCCACTGGCGCAGCACGGCGTAGCCGCGCTCGGCGAAACCCGCGCCACCGGGGTGCCCGTCGTAGACCACGATCGTGGCCGCACCGGTGTCCGGGTGCAGCGCGGTCGACACCCCGCCGAGGTCCCACCGGTCGCAGGTGGCCATCAACGGCAGCAGCCCGATGGCGGCGTGCTCGGCAGCGTGCAACGAGCCGGGCAGCTCCGACTCGGCCAGCTCGGCCCGGGTGATGGCCCGCTCGTCGAAGGTCAGCCAGACCGCCCGGGTGCGCAGCTGGCGGGAGGGCAGGTCCAGCGGGAACTCGGCGAGCACCTCGCCGGTGCCCAGCCGGCGCCGCTGGTAGGCGACCACCTGGTTCCGCACGTCGACCACGCCGGTGTGCGCGGTCACCGGCCCCAGCCGGCGGGTCCGATCGATCGAGACGACGGCGTAGTCGGTGACGTCGCGGGACACCGTCGTCCACTCCGGGCTCTCGGGGTGCACGACCGCGCAGGCGTCCGCCACGTCGAACTCGTCGACGACGTAGCTCTCCCCCCGGTGCACGTAGAGCGCCCCGGCGTGCACCGCGGAGTGCGCCGCCCCGCCGTCGACGGTGCCCAGCAGGCGTCCGGTGGCGCCTTCGATGATCGACACCGGCGGGTCCCCGTCGCCGCGGATGTCGACGTCGGGCCGTCCGCGGCCGGCCCAGTACCAGCCGGTCGGCCGGGAGCGCAGCTGCCCGGTCGCGACCAGGTCGGCGATCTGCTCCTCGGCGGGTGCCCCGCCGAACTCGACCAGCTCCTCCGGTCGCAGCGGCAGCTCGGCGGCGGCGCAGCACAGCTGGGGCCCGAGCACGTAGGGGTTGGTCGGATCGGTGACCGTCGCCTCCACCGGCCGGCCGAACACGGCTTTCGGGTGGTGGGCCAGGTAGTGGTCCAGCGGATCGTCACGGGCGATGAAGACGACCAGCGACTCCCGCTGCGCACGCCCGGCCCGGCCGGCCTGCTGCCACAGCGAGGCCAGCGTGCCGGGGTACCCGGCCAGCACCACCGCGTCGAGGCCGGCGATGTCGATGCCCAGTTCCAGCGCGTTGGTGGTGGCCACCCCGAGCAGGGCTCCGGTGGACAGCGCGCGCTCCAGCTCGCGGCGCTCCTCCGGGAGGTAGCCGCCCCGGTAGGAGTCGACCCGGGACACCAGGTCGCCGCGTCCCCGGTCGGCGAGCACCCGGCGGGCCTGGTCGGCGACGGACTCGGCGCTGCGCCGCGACCGGACGAACGCCAGTGTCCGGGCGCCCTGCTCGACCAGGTCGGCCAGCAGGCCGGCGGCGTCCGAGGCAGCGGAGCGGCGCAGCGGTGCGCCCTGCTCGCCGGTGCGCTCGGTCAGCGGCGGCTCCCAGAGGGCGAACGTCGCACCCGGCCGGGGCGAGCCGTCCTCGGTCACCGCGGTGACGGGGGCGCCCACGAGCCGGCTTGCGGCCGCGGCCGGGTCGGCCACGGTCGCCGAGGCCAGGACGAACACCGGGTCCGCGCCGTACCGCCGGCAGATCCGGCGCAGCCGGCGGAGCACGTGCCCCACGTGCGAGCCGAAGACGCCGCGGTAGGCATGGCACTCGTCGACCACCACGTAGGCGACCCGGCGCAGGGTGCTCGACCACTTCTGGTGTGCGGGCAGCACCCCGCGGTGCAGCATGTCGGGGTTGGTCACGATCCACCGCGAGTGCCGGCGGACCCACTCCCGCTCCTCCATCGGGGTGTCGCCGTCGTAGGCGGCGGGCCGCACCGAGGGGTCGGCGAGCGCGGACACCGCGGCCAGCTGGTCGCGGGCCAGCGCCTTGGTGGGCGCCAGGTAGAGAACACAGGCCCTGGGGTCCTCGGCGAGGGCGGTCAGCGCCGGCAGCTGGTAGGCCAGCGACTTCCCCGACGCCGTCCCGGTCGCGACCACCACGTGCTGCCCGCTGCGGGCGAGCTCGGCGGCAGCCAACTGATGGCTGAACGGGGCGGGCACCCCACGGGCAGCCAGGCGGTCGCGCAGCTCCGGCCGCATCCAGGAGGGCCACTCGGCGAGCCGGCTGCACCGGGCCGGGAGCCGGTGGACGTGGGTGACCGGGTCGTGTTCGGGGTCGGTACCGGTGAGCAGCGCCTCGAGCAGGTCGGCCCCCGGGAGGACGTCCGGCGGGGAGCCGGCGGCGGTGTCCCGGGCAGCGGTGTCCCGGCCGTCGGTCGCGACCGGGGAAGGGTGCAGCGACGTCACCACCCCACTGTCACACCCCGGCGCAAGCGGTGTTGCGGCCCCGGCACTTCTCACCGCCCGTGTGATCCGCCTCACGCCCAGGTCTGGTGGTCGAGCTCCCGCTACGGCACAGTGCAGCCACGCCGCGACCACCCTGGGGAGCAGGCCCCGGGTTCCCACCGCAGCGTTTCGTCTCGCGTGGAGGACCGGAATGCCAGACACCGAACTGTCCGGAGGCGACCTCACCCTGGTGGCGGTCGTCCTCGCCATCTCCCTCGCCGCCCTGGGCTTCGCCTACTACCTGTCCCGCGCGGTCATGGCCGCCGACCAGGGAACGGTCAAGATGCAGGAGATCGCCAAGGCGATCCAGGAGGGAGCCGGCGCGTTCCTCCGACGGCAGTTCCGCACGCTGGGGATCTTCGCCGTCATCGTGTTCCTGCTGCTGCTCGTGCTCCCGGTCTCCGACGGTGGGCTGGGTACCCGGCTGGGCCGGGCGGTGTTCTTCCTGATCGGCGCGCTGTTCTCGGCGATGGTCGGGTTCATCGGCATGACCCTGGCCACCCGGGGCAACGTGCGGGTCGCCGCAGCCGCGGCCGCCGGTGGCCACCGCCCGGCCTTCCGGATCGCGTTCCGCACCGGCGGCGTCTGCGGGATGATCACCGTCGGCCTCGGCCTGTTCGGTGCCTCCCTGGCGCTGCTCCTGTTCCGGGAGACCGGCCCCGTGGTGCTCGAGGGCTTCGCCTTCGGTGGCGCCCTGCTGGCCATGTTCATGCGCGTCGGGGGCGGCATCTTCACCAAGGCCGCCGACGTGGGAGCGGACCTGGTCGGCAAGGTCGAGGCCGGCATCCCCGAGGACGATCCACGCAACGCCGCCACCATCGCCGACAACGTGGGCGACAACGTCGGTGACTGCGCGGGCATGGCCGCGGACCTCTTCGAGTCCTACGCGGTCACCCTGGTCGCCGCTCTCATCCTCGGCCAGGTCTTCTTCGGCCCGGTGGGGATGGTGTTCCCGCTCGTCGTCGCGGCGATCGGGATCATCGCCTCGGTCGTCGGCATCCTGGCCAGCAACCCGACCGCCGGGGACAGCTCCTGGATGGCGCCGATCAACCGCGGCTTCTTCACCTCCGCCGCGGTCTCGCTGGTGCTCGTGGCGGCCGCCTCCTTCACCATCCTCCCGGCGATCTCCGACGGGTTCGACGTCGCGGTGAGCCCGCAGGTGCTCGGCTTCGTCTCGGTGCTGATCGGCATCGTGCTCGCCGCGGCGATCCAGCAGCTCACCGGATACTTCACCGAGACCTCCCGGCGGCCGGTCAAGGACGTCACCCGCAGCTCGCTGACCGGGCCGGCGACGGTGATCCTCTCCGGCATCTCCCTCGGCCTCGAGTCGGCCGTGTACGCGGCGTTGCTCATCGGGGCCGCCGTCTACGGCGCGTTCCTGATCGGCGGGGCCGCCGCGCTCTACGCCGTCGCGCTGGCCGGTACCGGGCTGCTCACCACGGCCGGGGTGATCGTCTCGATGGACACCTTCGGTCCGGTCAGCGACAACGCCCAGGGCATCGCCGAGATGTCCGGGGACATCGACGCCGAGGGCGCCCAGGTCCTCACCGACCTCGACGCCGTCGGCAACACGACCAAGGCGATCACCAAGGGGATCGCCATCGCCACCGCCGTCCTCGCGGCGACGGCCCTGTTCGGCTCCTACAACGCCAGCATCGGCGACGCGCTGGAGGATGCCGGCGCCACGCTCGGTGACGCGTTCACCCTCTCCTCGCCCAACAACGTCGTCGGGGCGGTCATCGGCGCCGCGGTCGTCTTCTTCTTCTCCGGGCTGGCGATCAGCGCCGTCTCCCGGGCGGCGGGCCGGGTGGTCTTCGAGGTGCGTGAGCAGTTCCGCACCAGGCCCGGGATCATGGACTACTCCGAGCGGCCGAACTACGGCGCGGTGGTGGACATCTGCACCAAGGACTCGCTGCGGGAACTGGCCACCCCCGGCCTGCTCGCCGTCCTGGCCCCGGTCGCCGTCGGCTTCGGGTTGGGCTTCGGCCCGCTGGCCGCCTACCTGGTCGGCGCCATCGCGACCGGCACGCTGATGGCGGTCTTCCTGGCCAACTCGGGTGGAGCCTGGGACAACGCCAAGAAGATGGTGGAGGACGGCGCCTACGGCGGGAAGGGCAGCGAGGCGCACTCCGCGACGGTCATCGGCGACACCGTCGGCGACCCGTTCAAGGACACCGCCGGGCCGGCCATCAACCCGCTGATCAAGGTGATGAACCTGGTCGCGCTGCTCATCGCCCCGGCGGTGGTCGGCCTCTCCGTCGGGCAGGACTCGAACACCGCGCTCCGGGTGCTGATCGCGGTGGCCGCACTGCTGGTCATCGTCGGTGCCGTGGTGGTCAGCAAGCGGAGGTCGGTCGTGGTGGGTGGTGACACCGACACGGCCGCTCCGTCGCTGACCACCCGGGCGTCGTGAGCGGTGCCGGCGGTCTCCCGTTGTGGACGGCCGGAACCGGTGTGGACGACGGTGCCCGAAGTGGTGGGTGGGCTTCCTAGCGTCGCTCTCGTCGGCCCCGGCGGGGGGCCGCCGCCGCGCCGGGAGGCCCTGTGTCCGACCTCATCTCCGTCCAGCTCGATGTGCTGGACGTTCTGCTCGACGAGCTGTCGGCGCTGGGGGCGGAGCTGGGGCAGGAGGGTGAGCTCGGCGCGGTCACCGGACGCACGCTGGGCACCGCGCTGGACGGCGCGGTCGGTGCGGCGGCCGGCGACACCGGTGCGCTGTGGGCCACCGGCCTGGCCGCACTGGCCACCCGCGTCCTCGCCGTCACCGCCACGCTCGACGCGGCGTTGTCGTCGTACCGCGCTGCCGACGCCGCACTGGCCGGCCGGCTCGGTGCCGGCCGCCCCGGCCTGGTGGTGGCCCGGTGAGCGGCAGGGGCGCCGGGTCGCGGCTGGGCGGCATCGCCGCCTGGGACATCCCGCAGCTGCGCGCAGCGGCCGGGGCCCTGGGGCTGATCGCCGAGCGGTTGGTGCCGTGGCGCTTCCGATTGGACGCGGTCGGTCGCCGGCTCGGCACGGCGGAGTGCTGGTCGGGCCCGGCCGGCACGGTGGCGGCCGCAGCCCTGCTCGAGGTGTCCACCGTCAGCAGCGGGGTGCAGGCCGCCCTGGAGGAGTCGGCACGGCTGCTCGGCGCCCTGGTCGCCGCCGCCGACGAGGCGCAGGAGCTGGCGGTGGCCGCGCTGACCACGGCGGCGGTCGGGGGAGTGGAGTTGAATGCGGCCGGCGACCCGATGCCCGGCCTCGGGTTGGTCCCTCCGGTGGAGACGGCGGAGCAGCGGGTCGATCGCGCCGCCGCCGCGCTCTTCCGGCCGGGCGGTGTCTGGCGGCCCCCCGCTGCCCCGGTCGATCCGGCGCAGCAGGCACACCTGCTGGCGGACGAGGCGCATGCGGCGGCCGCGCGGGCGCTCGCCGCAGCGGTGCTCGCCGGTGAGCCCCTGGCCGCGGGGTGGGCGGATGGCGCCGTCGGCTTCGCCGATTCCGCCGCGCGCCCCACCCTGTTCGGGCAGGTCACGCCACCGCCGGTACCCGTCCCCGCGGAGGACCCTGGCCGGGTGACTGCCTGGTGGGCGACGCTGACCGCCGCCCAGCAGTCCGCCGCGGTGAACGCCGCCCCCGCGGCCGTGGGCGCACTCGACGGACTGCCGGCCTGGGCCCGGGACCAGGCCAACCGGATCATGCTGGACCGGGCGCTGCAGGAGCTCGCGCCCGGCAGCGACCCGCACCGGACAGCTGCGGCGGTCGCAGCGGAGATCGACCACCAGGAGGACGCCGGGCAACAGGTGCAGCTGCTGCAGTTCCAGCCGGATGACGACCTGGTCGGGCTGGCCCTCGGCGACCTCGACACGGCCGCCGCGGTCGCCGTCCTGGTGCCCGGGATCCTCACCAGCCCGGACGACGACCTGGCGGGGCTGACGTCGGACGCTGCGGGCGTGGCCACGGCCGCGAAGGCCGCCGCACCCGGGCTGGCCGTGGCCACCGTGGCCTGGCTCGGCTACCGGACACCGGCCACCGTGCTCGCTGCGCCGTCCAGCCAGCTCGCCCAACGCGGCGGGCCGGCCCTGGATCGGGCACTGGACGGCTGGGCAGCGGCCCGCACCGCGCCCGGGTCCCCGCTACCGGCCCGCACCACGGTGGTGGCGCACAGCTACGGCACCCTCGTGGCCTCCCGCGCCGCACAGGCGCCCGGTCAGCTGGCCACCGACGCGCTCGTCCTGCTGGGCAGCCCGGGCACCGAGGCGCTCACGGCCGCGGACCTGGAGGCGGCGGAGGTCCATGGCGCCTGGTCGCCGGCCGATCCCATCTCCTGGTCCGGCTGGTTCGGCCGGGGGCCGGTCAGCCCGTGGTTCGGCGACACCCCGCTGCCCACCGAGGTCACCCAGGGGCACACCGAGTACTACGACCCGGACCGGGTCACCCTGGCCGCGATCGGCGAGGTCGTGGCCGGCACCCGGCGGCAGTCCTGAACGCCGTCCGCCTGGGGCGGGCCCGGGGTCGCCGGCGGCCCCCGGGCCCGCTGCGGCGCGCCCGTCCTCCCTCGCTGCCCGGCCCCCGGACGGAGACGTGGCCTACCGTGGCCCTCGCCGAGTGGGTGCACGCCAGTGCTCCCACGTGCGTCCGGGTCCTCCCGGCGCCTGCAGTCAGCACCCCGACAGGAGCACCGTGCCGCCCACCAAGACCTCGCCAGCAGCCGCAGCCGCCGCCTCCGGCCCCACCACGCGCACCCCCCGCAAGCGGGCCGCCGCCGGCGGGGGGAAGCCGCTGGTCATCGTGGAGTCCCCGGCGAAGGCCAAGACGATCGCGGGGTACCTGGGCAGCGACTACGTCGTCGAGGCCAGCGTCGGGCACATCCGTGACCTGCCGCGGAACGCTGCCGACGTGCCCGCCGCCCACAAGGGCGAGTCGTGGGCCCGGCTGGGCGTCGACGTCGACAACGGCTTCTCCCCGCTCTACGTGGTCAGCCCCGACCGCAAGCAGCAGGTCACCCGGCTCAAGCAGCTGGTGAAGGAAGCCAGCGAGATCTACCTCGCCACCGATGAGGACCGCGAGGGCGAGGCCATCGCCTGGCACCTGATCGACACCCTCAAGCCGACCGTGCCGGTCCGCCGGATGGTCTTCCACGAGATCACCCGGGAGGCGATCGCCCGCGCCGTCGCCAACCCGCGAGAGCTGGACACCGCGCTGGTCGACGCCCAGGAGACCCGCCGCATCCTCGACCGGCTCTACGGCTACGAGGTCTCGCCGGTGCTGTGGAAGAAGGTCCTGCCGAAGCTGTCGGCCGGGCGCGTGCAGTCGGTGGCCACCCGGATCGTCGTCGAGCGGGAGCGTGCCCGGATGCGCTTCACCGTAGCCGACTACTGGGGCCTGGAAGGCACCTTCGACGTGGGGCGGACGACGTCCACCGACGCCGGGGAGCCGGCCCGGCTGAACGCCACGCTGGTCACCGTCGACGACCGCCGGGTGGCCACCGGTCGCGACTTCGACGCCGACACCGGCACCGTCACCAGCGACGTCGTGCACCTGGACGAGGCCGGTGCCCGCGGGCTGGCCGCCCGGCTGGAGAGCAGCAGCGTCACGGTCAGCCGGGTCGACGAGCGGCCCTACCGGCGGCGTCCCTACGCCCCGTTCATGACCTCGTCCCTGCAGCAGGAGGCCGGCCGCAAGCTCGGCTGGTCCTCCCAGGTGACGATGCGCACCGCGCAGCGGCTGTACGAGAACGGCTACATCACCTACATGCGCACCGACTCGACGAACCTGTCCGAGACGGCGCTGAGCGCGGCCCGCAGCCAGGCCCGCGAGCTCTACGGCGACGCCTACGTGCCGGCGGAGCCGCGCCGCTACGCGACCAAGAACAAGGGCGCCCAGGAGGCGCACGAGGCCATCCGTCCGGCCGGCGACTCCTTCCGCACCCCCGGGCAGCTGGCCGGCCAGCTCGGCCGCGACGAGTTCCGGCTCTACGAGCTGATCTGGCAGCGCACCGTCGCCTCCCAGATGGCCGACGCGGTCGGGCAGACGGTGTCGATCCGGCTGGCCGGGCGGTCCAGCACGGACGAAGCCGTCGAGTTCTCCACCAGCGGTCGCACCATCACCTTCCCCGGCTTCCTGCGTGCCTACGTCGAGAGCAGGGACGAGGGTGCGGCCACCGACGAGGAGGCCGACGACGCCGAGCGCCGGCTGCCCCGCCTGGAGCGGGGGCAGCGGCTCGACATCGCGGCGCTGGAGCCCAAGGGCCACGCCACCACGCCACCGGCCCGGTACACCGAGCCGAGCCTGATCAAGGCGCTGGAAGAGCTCGGCATCGGCCGCCCCTCCACCTACGTCTCGATCATCCAGACCATCCAGGACCGCGGGTACGTGTGGAAGAAGGGCTCGGCGCTGGTGCCGACCTTCGTCGCCTTCGCCGTGGTCAACCTGCTGGAGCAGCACTTCGCGGCGCTGGTCGACTACGACTTCACGGCCTCGCTGGAGGCCGAGCTCGACGAGATCGCCGCCGGCGACCTGCGCCGGGTCGACTGGCTGACCGAGTTCTACTTCGGCGGTGGCGGCGGGCACGCCGGCGGCATCGCCGCGTCCGGTGGCCTCAAGTCGATCATCGGCCAGCGGCTGGAGGAGATCGACGCCCGCGGCGTCAACTCGATCCCGCTGCGGGCGACCGCGCCCAACGGCGAGCCGGTCCTGGTCCGGGTCGGCCGCTACGGGCCCTACCTCCAGGCCGGCGGCGAGGAGGGCGCACGGGTGAGCATCCCGGAGGACATCGCGCCCGATGAGCTGACGGTGCAGAAGGTCGCCGAGCTGCTCGACGCGCCCTCCAGTGATCGGGAGCTGGGCACCCACCCGGAGACCGGGCACCCGGTGGCGGTCAAGGCCGGCCGGTACGGCCCCTACGTCACCACCGTCGTCCCCGAGGGCAGCAAGGACGCCCCCCGCACGGCGAGCCTGTTCAAGTCGATGTCGCCGGAGACCGTCACCTTCGAGCAGGCGCTGCAGCTGCTCACGCTGCCGCGCACGGTCGGGGCTGCCCCGGACGGCGAGGAGATCCAGGCGCTCAACGGCCGGTACGGGCCCTACGTGAAGAAGGGCACCGACTCGCGCTCCCTGGACGACGAGGAGGCGCTGTTCACCGTCACCCTCGAGCAGGCGCTGGCGATCTTCGCCCAGCCCAAGCAGCGGGGGCGCAAGGCCGCCGCCGCACCGCTCAAGGAGCTGGGGGCCGACCCGGTCAGCCAGGGCCAGGTCACGGTGCGCGAAGGCCGGTTCGGGCCCTACGTCACCGACGGTGAGGTCAACGCCAGCCTGCGCAAGGGCGACGACATCGAGTCGATCACCCTCGAACGGGCCGCGGAGCTGCTGGCCGACCGCCGTGAGCGGGCGCCGGTGAAGAAGAAGGCCACCAAGAAGGCCGCCGCGAAGAAGACGACGGCGAAGAAGACCCCGGCCAAGAAGACCCCGGCCAAGAAGGCGACCGCGAAGAAGACCGCGGCCGCGGAGACGGCGGCCGATCCGGTCTCCGCCGGCTGAGCGGGGCGCGGTGGAGGACTGGCAGGCCCGGCGGGCGTCGTTCGGTGCGGTCGCGGCCGACTACGCCGCACTCCGGCCGGGCTATCCGGCTGAGGCGGTCGCCTTCCTGCTCGGGAAGCGGCCGCGGCGGGTCCTGGATCTGGGCGCCGGCACCGGGCTGCTGACCGACGGACTGCTGGACGCCGGGCACGAGGTGGTCGCCGTCGACCCCTCGGGACCGATGCTGGCCGAGCTCGCCGCCCGGCTGCCGCAGGTGCAGGTGCAGGTCGGAGGAGCCGAGTCGGTGCCGCTCCCCGACGCGTCGGTGGATGCCGTCGTCGCCGGGCAGGCCGCGCACTGGTTCGACCCGGTGCCGGCCGCCGCCGAGCTGCGCCGCGTCCTGCGGCCCGGCGGGGTCGTCGGTTTCGTCTGGAACACCCGCGACCAGCGGGTGCCCTGGGTGCGCGCACTGGGGGAGCTGCTGGCCGCCGAGTCCCGCGACCACGAGGCCGACCAGGGCGTCGTGGACCGGTTCGCCGCCGCGCTGCCGGCCACGGTGGAGGTGGCCGACTCGTCGGTGGTCCAGCGGGTGGGCCCCGAGCAGGTCGTCCGGGGCATCGGCACCCGCAGCTACGTGGCCACGATGGACGACGCCCGCCGGGCGGAATTCCTCGGCCGGGTGCGGCACCTGCTGGCCACCCGTCCCGACACCAGTGGTGCGGAGCTGCTCGACCTGCCGTACACGACCCGGGCATACCGGCTCGTTCCACGCTGAGCGCCCCCGGACGACGACTCGCTCGGGTGCGGTGCCCGATGGCGAGGACCCGGCGGAACGGCCGCACCGTCGTCCCGCTGCGGGTAGGCGGCGCGCAGTTCCGCGGCGTACGCGGCGGTGCAGGCGGTCGCCTCCCGGTCGTCCGGCCGCTGGGCCCCAGGCGGCCGGTCCGGTGCCGTGGGCGCAGGCCGGTCCGACGTCACTGCGCAGAACGCCGGAACCGTCGTCTCCGGCCGGTACGGTTGCTGCGCCGAGCCCGACCGACCACCGAGCCCGACCGCACCCAGCGCCGCCTTCTCCCCGGGGGTCTCGATCAGCTCCGACCCGACGGCCGGCCCGTCGCCGCGACGTTCCGACCGGGACGTACCGTCCACGGACGGCGTTCCGGGCGTGCCCGCCGGCGCCCCCCGGAAGGCGGGCCCGCCTCCCGGCGCCACCGCGCTGCCCGGGGATCCGCTGGTGTCCCCGCCCGGGGCCGACGGACTGCCACCCGCCGGCGTCCCCACGGCGCCGGACGCCCCGGCCGGCCTGCCGTCCGAGCTGCACCTCGGGGCGGACGGGCCGGCCCCCTCCGGTGCCGAGCCGGCAACGGGCGACCCGGCGGCCGACGAGCTCGGTGCGCCGTCGGCGTTGTCCCTGGCCGCCAAGCTGCGGGCGGTGCTCCGCGTCCGCGACTTCCGCAAACTGTGGCTGTCGATGTCGCTGTCCAGCTTCGGCGACTGGCTCGGCCTGCTGGCGATCACCGCCACGGCGACCTCGCTGGTGGACAGCTTCGCCGGGCAGAACTTCGCGCTCGGGGCCGTGCTGCTGTTCCGGCTGTTGCCGGCCATCGTGCTGGGCCCGCTGGCCGGCGCGTTCGCCGACCGCTTCGACCGGCGCAAGACGATGGTGGTCACCGACCTCCTCCGCTTCGGCCTGTTCGCCTCCATCCCGCTGGTCGACGAGCTGATCTGGCTGTTCATCGCCCAGTTCGTGATCGAGGCGCTCAGCCTGTTCTGGATCCCGGCGAAGGACGCCGCGGTGCCGAACATGCTGCGCAAGGACCAGATGGAGCCGGCCAACCAGCTCTCCCTGGTCACCACCTACGGCTTCACCCCGGTGCTCGCCGCGGTCGTCTTCGCGCTGCTCACCTCCCTGGGGGGCCGCACGAGCGAGCTGCTGCCCGGCACCAACGAGGTCGACCTGGCGCTCTACGTCAACGCGCTGACCTTCCTGGTCGCCGCGGTCGTCATCTGGAACCTGCCCTCGATCAGCGGCCGCCGCTCCGGCCGTGCGCAGGACAGCGGGCTGAGCTTCTTCGGCTCCCTGCGGCAGGGCTTCTCCTTCGCCGGGCACACGCCGCTGGTGCGCGGGCTGGTCGTCGGCATCACCGGCGCGTTCGCCGCCGCCGGAGTGGTCATCGCCACCGGTCAGGCCTTCGCCAACGCCCTGGGTGGTGGACAGGCCGCCTACGGCCTGCTGTTCGGCGCCGTCTTCATCGGCCTGGGCCTGGGCATCGCGCTGGGGCCGAGCGTGGCCAAGGACCTGTCCCGCGAGCGGCTGTTCGGGGTCGCCATCGTCGGGGCCGGCGTGGTCGTGGTGCTGCTGGCCTGCACGTTCACGCTGTGGATCGCCCTGCTGCTGGTCGTGCTGATGGGCTTCTTCGCCGGCATCGCCTACCTGGCCGGCTTCACGCTGCTGGGCACCGAGATCGACGACGCGATCCGCGGGCGCACCTTCGCGCTCGTGCAGTCGCTGGTCCGGGCCGCGCTGATCCTGTCCCTGGCGCTGGTGCCGTTCGGGGTGGGGCTGCTCGGCCAGAACTCCGTCGACGTCGGGGCCTTCGTCATCCCGGTCACCGGCGAGCGGGTCATGCTGCTCGTCGCCGGGGTGCTGGCCGTGGGCGTCGGTGTGGTCGCGTACCGGCAGATGGACGACGGCCGGCCGGTGCCGCTGGTGGCCGACGTCGTCACCGCGCTGCGCCGCGACACCACCGCCCGCCGCCGGCTGGCCGGGGGCGGCGTGCTCATCGCCTTCGAGGGCGGCGAGGGCGCCGGGAAGTCCACGCAGGTGAAGCGGCTGCAGGAGTGGTTGATGCACGAGGGCTACGCCGCCCGCGCGACGTTCGAGCCCGGCGCGACCGCGTCGGGAGCGGGCATCCGCTCGATCGTGCTCGATCCGGCCAGCGCCGGGCTGTCCCCGCGCTCGGAGGCACTGCTCTACGCCGCCGACCGGGCACAGCACGTGCACGACGTCCTGCGGCCGGCGCTCGACGCCGGCGAGGTCGTCATCACCGACCGGTTCGTCGACAGCTCGCTGGCCTACCAGGGGGCGGGCCGGGCCATCCCGATGGACGACGTCCGCTCGATCTCGCGGTGGGCCACCCAGGGTCTGCGGCCCGACCTCACGGTGCTGCTGGACCTGCCGCCCGAGGTGGGGCTGGCCCGGGCCCGCGGTCGCGCCACCGCCGACCGGCTGGAGGCCGAGTCCCTGGAGTTCCACCAGCGTGTCCGGCGCACCTTCCGCGCGCTGGCCGAGTCCGAGCCCGACCGGTACCTGGTGCTGGACGCCACCGGGACGGCTGACGAGCTCACCGGGGCCATCCGCGCCCGGGTCGCCCAGCTGCTGGCCGGCCTGCCGCTGCTGGCCCGGCCCGAGGACGCCCGCCCGGCAGGGGAGGGAGCGGCCGACGTGGCTCCCCAGTTGCGCCGGTGAGCGCCCCGACGGCCGGGCCCCGCGTGCAGGCCGCCGGCGCGGGGGTGTGGGCCGACGTGATCGGCCAGCCGGACGTGGTCGCCGAGCTGCAGGCGGCCATCGCCCAGCCGGGCTCGATGACGCACGCCTGGCTGTTCACCGGCCCGCCCGGATCGGGCCGGTCGGTCGCCGCCCGGGCCTTTGCGGCGGCCCTGCAGTGCCCCGCCGGTGGCGACGGCACCTGCCACGCCTGCCGCACCGCGCTGGCCGGCACCCACGCCGACGTGCACCGGATCGTGCCGGAGGGGCTGTCGATCGGGGTGCTGGAGGTACGTGAGATCGTCCGGACCGCGGCCCGGGCGCCGTCGCAGGGGCGCTGGCAGGTCGTGGTGGTCGAGGATGCCGACCGGATGACCGAGCAGGCCGGCAACGCCGTGCTCAAGATGCTCGAGGAGCCGCCGCCGCGGACGGTGATCCTGCTGTGCGCACCGTCGCTGCACCCCGACGACGTGCCGGTCACCATCCGCTCCCGCTGCCGGGTCGTCGGGCTGCGGACCCCACCGGTGGATGCCGTCGCGGAGGTGCTGGTCCGGCGGGACGGGATCGACCCGGCGTTGGCCGCCTGGTCGGCCGCCGCGGCCGGTGGGCACGTCGGCCGGGCCCGGCACCTGGCCCGGGACGAGTCGGCCCGGCTGGCCCGCAAGGCCGTGCTGGACATCCCGCTCTCGCTGGTCTCGCTCGCCGCCTGCCTCAACGCCGCCGATGACCTGGTCGGCTCGGCGAAGGACGAGTCGGACAGGGCGGTGGCCGAGGTCGACGGTGCGGAGACCGACGCGGTGAAGGCGAGTCTGGGCGTCGGGGCCCGGGGGCCGGGGGTCGCGGCCGCCAGCCGCAGCGCCGGTGTGCTGAAGGACCTGGAGAAACGGCAGAAGTCGCGGGCCACCCGGCTGGGCCGGGACTCGCTGGACCGGGCGCTGGTCGATCTGGCGGCGCTGTACCGGGACGCGCTGATGATCAGCGCCGTGGACTCGGCCGCGGGCGCGGGGGCGATCCCGCTGGCCCACCCCGACCGGCGCGCCGACGCGACGGAACTGGCTCGCCGGATCGGTGCCGAAGGGGCGCTGCGGCGGATCGACGCGGTTCTGGCCGCGCGCACCGCGCTGGAGCAGAACGTGAAGCCGCAGATCGCGATCGAGGCGCTCACCGTGGGGCTGCGGCTGCCTGCCTGACCGCCCGGCAGGCCCGGGGGTGGCGCCGGGAACCGGGATGGGTGCCGTAAGCTCAGCGCCGCACGCCCGCCGCCTTAGCTCAGTCGGTAGAGCATCTCACTCGTAATGAGAAGGTCGTCGGTTCGATTCCGACAGGCGGCTCTCCTCCCCACAGCGGTTGCCCTAACTGGGGGCTTCCCCGGTGGAGCTCGGCCAGCTCACCGGCGCGGCCCTGGCGGGACCGCTACCAGTCACCGAAGTCGGGGTAACCCCCGCCGGTATGGCGATGGCTAGGGTCGCCGGCATGCAGGACCAACTCGCGCCTGAACACCTCTCCGTCCAGGAGGTCCTGGGGTTGCCGCCCCTGAGAGGCGCGTCCGTGGTCGCCGGTGCGACGGGGCTGACCGCCCGAGTCGTGCGGATGAACATGATGGAGGTGCCGGATGTCCTGCCCTGGGTCAGAGCCGGGGAGCTCCTTGTCACCTCTGGCTACCCGATGCAGAGCTTCGATGACGACCAACTGATCGCGCTGATCGAAGGATTGAAGCGCAAGGGCGTGGCCGCGCTCGTCGCCAAGATCGGCGGGAGATACGTCGGTGGCTTCTCCTCAGCGGTGATCCGACGCGCGGACGAGCTGAACTTCCCGGTCGTGGCCATGCCCCTCGACCTGGCTTTCACCGATCTGCAGGAGACCTACTTCTCCGAGGTGATCGACCGCCACCGCCGTGCGCTGGCGGGTCAGGCAAGGGTTCGCGAGTTCGGTGAGTACCTCCGGCAACTCATGAACGAGCGATCTTCGGCATCCGAGCAGGAGCTCGCCACGGTCTTCGACGTGCTGGCGGTGCCGGTCGGCACGTCGGTCCACGTCTGCGTGCTGCGCGTGGGCCGCCCACTCACGTTGAGTTCCTACCAGCGGCTGTGCGAGCGCATCACGAGGTCGATGGGCCCGACCGCGCAGCGCGTCCTGCTGTTCCCCTACGCGGATCACATCGTCCTGGTCGTACCGCAGGGGTGTGTGCAGGAGGTCCTGGCTTCCCTCCGCGAAGCCCTGGACGTCCTGGCCCCGAGCGAACCAGCGGTCAGGTGCGGGGTCGGGAACCGGGCCGACTCCCTCGTCGAGTGGCGGCGCTCGTTCGGCCAGGCGAATCGAGCGCTCCAGGTCACCGAGGGAGATCCTCGGGCCGGTATCGAGCGCATCCTGTGGTTCTCCGAGACGGGGACCCACCAGTTGGTCGATGCGCTCGTGAGCCAGGGACTGGCTCCGGCCTTCGTCCAGAACGCCCTGGGGGCGCTCCACCAGGATGACGAGATGCTGAGCACCCTCCACGTCCTGCTGACGAACAACTGCTCGATAGTCAGGACCGCCGGGGACATGACGTTCCACTACAACACCATCCGCAATCGCCTGGCGCGGCTGGAGTCCCTGGTCGGTCCCTTCGTCGACAGTGGGCATCGCCGAGCGGAACTGCTCCTCGCCTGCGAGACCAGGAGCCGCCTCACGGGCGAGGGCGCGGTTTCCTTGAACGGCACTGGCGGCGACTGACACCTCCGGGCCGCGACGGTGGCTGTCGTGCACATTGTCCGCAGTCGCAGGTCGCTCCTACTGTCGCCAGATGTGACGCCTCTCGCATCACGTTGGACGTGAGGTGAGGCATGGTCGCGCGACAGCCCAGTGAGATGACCAGGAGGTCTCCGTGCCCATCGGATTCTGGATCGCGCTTGTCCTTCAAGCCTCGATCCTCATCGCCGCATTCCTCATGAGTGGCAGGTTCCTCGCCCGAGGCGTCGAGGACGAGCAGGCGGGGACGGGTCGATGAACGGGACGGTCGCGACCGTATTCATCGTCTACTTCGTCGCCGTCTTCGCCGTCGGGCTCCTGGCCGGGCGTCGGACCAAGGGGACGACGGAGTCGTTCTACCTGGGGGACCGGGGCATCTCCGGTCCCCTCACCGCACTCACGTACCTGGCCAGCATGGTGAGCGCCGGCGCCCTGATCGGCTGGACGTCGCTCTCGATGCTGTGGGGACCGTTCTTCATCTGGGTCGCCGTGTTCTTCACCCTTGCCATCTTCCTGACCTGGTACCTGCTCGGCCCACGCGTCATGGTGCTCGCGAAGAGAGTCGGCGCGGTCACCATCCCCGACTTCATGCACGCGCGGTTCGACGGCAAGTCGCCCCGGCTGCTCTCATCCCTCATCCTGCTCGTGTTCCTGGTGCCCCTGCTGGCGGCCAACTACTTCGCGGCCGGCCTCCTGATCGAGCGTCTGACGCCGTTCAGCTACACGAGTGGCGTCTGGGTGTTCGGTGCGCTCGTCTTTCTCTACGTGGCGTTCGGTGGCTTCCGGGCGGTGGTGTGGACCGACGCCATCCAAGGGCTGATGCTGGCCATCGGAGCGTCCATCCTGCTCGCCGTCGCCGTCTACGAGGTCGGGTTCGGCGGCCTGGGCGGCTCGCTGTCGGAGAGCAACCCCACCGGAATGGTGTCCTGGCCCACCGGCATCGAGCCGGGGAGCAGCTACTTCATCTCCTTCATCATGCTGAACTTCTTCGGAGCCTTCGGGGCGCCGTACTTCATCGTGCGGTTCTTCTCCGTCCGAAACGCGCGCTCCCTCCGTTCCGGTTTCGTGCTGGTGATGTCGCTGGTCGCCATCATGGAGATCGTGGTGGTCCTGATCGGCCTGTACGCACGAGCACTGTTCCCCCAGCTGACCGAGGACCCGGATAGCACCTTCCTCGTGATGGCGGAGGAGTTGCTCCCGCTGTTCGTCAGCACCATCGTGCTCGCTGCCCTCGCGGCCGCCATGATGTCGACGATCGACTCGATCCTGTTGGTACTGGCATCGACGGTCGAGAACGACATCATGACGAAGACGTTCAATGTCTCGTTGAGCAATCACCAGCGTGTGCTGGTCGCACGAGGGACCACGCTGGTCATCGGCGTGCTCAGCATCATCTACGCGCTGAACCCGCCGGAGCTGCTCGCCTTCCTGCTCTACCCCGCGTTCGGCGTGCTCGGTCTGGTATTCGGTCTGCTCTTCGTGGGCGCGGTGTACTGGCCGCGCTTCAACAAGCCGGGGGCGCTGACGGTGATGATCGTGGCGCCGGTCTCGTTCATCGTGTGGAACCAGCTCGGCAACCCGCTGGGGCTGTACCACATCCAGGTGGCCCTGCTCTGCACCGTGCCGGCCATGTTGGCGGTGACCTACCTGACGCCTCCGCCGCCCGCCCGCGTGATCGAGCAGTTCTTCCCGTCCCGGCACAGCGGTGAGCCCGCCCGGGTGGAGAGCACGGATGCCCAGTAGCCCGTCGTCGACCCTTCCGCTGGCCGGAGACGTCACCGGCCTGGACACGTCGACGCTGGCCCGGCTCATGCGGGACGGCGACGTCTCCGCCGCTGAGGTGATGCGGGCCTGCCTGGCCAGGATCGCTCTGGCGAACGGGGAGGTGAACGCCATCGTCACCCTCCAGGACGAGGCGGCGCTCCTCCAGGCCGCGGCCGAGGCCGACGCGCAGCTGCGTTGCGGTGGGCAACGTCCACTGACCGGGATCCCCGTGGTGGTCAAGGACAGCATCGCGACCGCCGGCATGCGGACGACCTGGGGCAGCAAGCTCCTGGCCGACCACGTCCCGCGAGCCGACGCCTCGGCGGTCGCGCGGCTGCGACAAGCGGGCGCCATCGTGGTCGGCAAGGGGAACACCCCGGAGTTCGCCACGGACCTCCAGACGGACAACGACCTGTTCGGGCCGACGCGTAACCCGCTGGACCTCAGGCTCACACCCGGTGGCTCGAGCGGTGGGGTCAGCGCTGCCGTGGCAGCCGGCTTCGCGCCGCTCGGCATCGGCACCGACTACGGCGGCTCGATCCGGTGGCCGGCCCAGTGCGTGGCACTGGTCGGACTTCGCCCCACCTGCGGGCTGGTCCCGGGCACTGGCCAGTTCGCCCACTCGTATCGCGACCAGGGACTTCCCAACGCGCTGGGGTTCCAGGCCGGGCTGCAGACCATCGGTCCGATGGCTCGTTCGGTGGACGACCTCGAGCTGGCGTTGACGGTCATGGCGGGTCCGGACGGCAAGGATCCGCACGCGGTTCCGGTACCTCTTCTGCCATCTCGCACCGTGGAGTTGTCGCGCCTCCGGGTGGGCTGGTTGCCGGGCGAAGGGAGCCACCCGGTGCGCGCGGACATCCTCGACGTGCTCCGCGGACTCGTCCAGACGCTCGAGGCCTCCGGCTTGCGCGTCGAGGAGCGTGATCCCGGCGTGCTCCGGAGAGCGGAGGAGGTGTTCACCCGGGTGCGAGCCATCGAAGGGATGGCAGACGTCCGCCCGCTGGTCGACGGCCGGGAGGGTCAGCTCAGTCCGCACCTCAGGGACGTCCTCGCGGCGAGGCCCGGCCACGTCGCTGAGTACCTGGAGGCCATGGCGGAGCGTGACTACCTGCGGATGCAATTGCTGGAAATGCTCGAGGAGGTTCCGCTCGTGCTGATGCCGGTCTCGCTGACCCCTGCCTTTCCCCTCGGGGATCGAGAACTGAGGGTCGACGGGCAGCACGTGAACTACTGGAAGATCGTCGCCCCGTGCCGCGCGATCAGTCTCTTCGGAGTTCCGGCGGCGTCGGTTCCGTGCGGGAGGTCACGCGACGGGATGCCCGTCTCCGTGCAGATCGTCGGCCGGCCCTTCCGTGACCACGAGGTACTCGCGATGGCTCGTCGCATCACCGACCTCGTCCCGCATCCGCTGGGCGCGGCCGGAGAGGGCGCCCGCCGCTGATCGCGCCGCGCTCGGCGGCCGGCAGCCCGGGCGGGGCCAGGTCAGTGGTGGGCGTCGCCGTCCTCCGCGCCTCCCCATGCGGCTCGCGCTGAGAAGGTCGTCGGTTCGATTCCGACAGGCGGCTCTCCTCCTGCCCACGCCTCGTTCCCGGGGTGGGGCGCTGCGCCGCAGGCAGCCGGGACCTTCGGCCCTCCGCCGATTTGCGCCCACTGCCCTGCGCACGGTGACACTGCAGGAACGCCGGGTCGCGATCTCCGCACCGCGGCCGGCCGCTCGTCGCGGTGCAACTGTCGTCGGCTCACGCGGAGGAGCGGAGTGGTGCTCAACGCCGGCCCGAGCCGTATCGGCACCGGGTCGCTCCTGACCCGGGGCGGTGGTCCGCGGCAGTCTGCTGGCCGCTCGCGGCTGCGGTGGCAGGTGGCCGTTCCGGTCGTGCTGGTCGTCGTCCTCGTCCTGGCCATGCTCCCGAGCGTTCCGTTGCCGCAGCAGTCGGCCCTGGTGCCGGTCCTGCTGACGCTCCTCTGCTGCCTCGACCTGTTCAGCGTCGTCCTGCTGATCGGGCAGTTCCGGGTGACCGGGGAGCCGCGGATCCTGGCCGTCGGATGCGCGTACCTGTTCGCCCTGGTCATGCTGCTGGCCCGGGGGGTCTCCTTCGCTGCCGAGCCCGGGGCGTCGGGCTGGTGGGGCGGGGTCCCGGCGGCTGCCGCGTGGCTGTGGGTGCTCTGGCACACCGGCTTCGTGATCCTGCTCGCCGGCGCGATGGTGCCGTGGCCGGCCGCGGCCGCCGCCCCCGTCCCGCTCGCCCACCGCACCCGGCTGGCCGGCCGGGCGATGGCGGCGGCGGCGCTCGTCGCCGTCGCCGTGGGCGCCGGCCTGCTCCTCCTGGCCGACCGGCTGCCCCGGCTGATCGAGGGCACGGACACGTCCGCGCTGGTGCAGGTCACCGGGCCGGTCGTGGTGCCCGTCGTCGGCCTGGCGGCCGGCGTCACGGTCCTCGCGGCCCGGCGGCGGACGGGGCCCATGCGGTGGACGGCGCTGGCGGCCGCGGCATCGTTCGGCGACGTGCTGCTGACCCTGTCGACCGACGCCCGCGCCAGTGGCGCCTGGTACGCCGGGAGGTCGCTGTCGATCCTCGCCGCGGGTGTGATGGTGGCGGCGCTGCTGGCGGAGTTCAACGGCATCCGGCAGCGCCTGGCGGTCGAGGGCGAGCGGCTGCGCGGTGCGCTGGACCGGACGAACGAGCTGGAGCGGCTGCAGCACACGCTCCTGGGGCACATGGCCGACGGCGTGCTGATGTGGGACCGCAACGGCGAGGTCGTCGCCAGCAACCCGGCGGCCCGGACCCTGGTGGGGCTGACCGCCGACCAGATGGAGGGCAGCGTCCTGCAGGAACTGGCCTGCCGGGCGTTCCGCCCGGACGGCACCCCGTGGGGGACGGCGGGACTCCCGTCGGAGACCACCTTCGCCACGGGCGAGCCCTGCCGCGACGAGGTCCTGCTCCAGTCCCTCGGGGGGCCGCTGCGGTGGCTGTCCGTCACCACCGAACCCGTGCGCGGCCCGTCCGGGTCGGTGGACCACGTCGTGTCCTCCCTCACCGACGTGACCGAGCAGCACACCGCCGCAGTGGCCGGCGCCGAGGCCCGCCGCGCCCGGCGCGCGATCATCGCGGAGGTGGTCGAGCAGGGCGGGCCGGAGATGGTCTTCCAGCCGATCGTGGAGCTCGCCACCGGTCGGGTCGTGGGCTTCGAGGCGCTGGCCCGCTTCCCCGGCCCGTCACGGCGGGGGCCCGACGAGTGGTTCGCCGACGCGGCCGAGGTCGGGCTCGGGGTGGAGCTGGAGCTGTCCGCCATCCGGGCGGCGCTCGGGCAGCTCGACCGGCTGCCCCCGGGCGCCCACCTCTCGGTCAACGCCGGCCCGGCCACCGTGGCGTGCCCCGCGCTGTCGGACCTGCTGAGCGGTGTCCAGCCGTGTCGGGTGGTGCTGGAACTGACCGAGCACGTCGGGGTGGACGACTACTCGCAGCTCGCCGAGGCCCTGGACCGCCTGCGCTGCCTGGGCCTCCGGCTCGCCGTGGACGACGCCGGGTCGGGCTTCGCCTCGCTGCGGCACATCCTCCACCTCGCACCGGACGTCATCAAGCTCGACGGCGCCCTGGTCACCGGCCTGGACGGGGACCCCGCCCGGCGCGCGCTGGCCGGGGCACTGCTGGCGTTCGGGGCGGAGATCGGCGCGGACGTCGTCGCCGAGGGCATCGAGAGCGCCCGGGAGAGCGCGGTGCTGCAGCGCCTGGGCTGCCAGCTGGGCCAGGGGCACCACCTCGGTCGACCGCGGGCGCTGCCGCCCGCCCCGGAACCGGACGGGGCGTCGTCCGTGCCGGGGCTGTCCGGCGTCCGGTGACCGTCGGTCGTCCCGCCGCGCGGCGACGTGGGCCGGGGACGACGAACGCCCCGGCCGGGACGGCCAGGGCGCAGGGGAGTGGTGGACGTCGGTTCGACCGCCGGCCCGGCTCCGCGGGGCCGGCGGTCGAACGAGAGCTCAGTGCTCGGGCGGAGCCTCGAGCGCCCGCTCGCGGGACGCGTCGATCTCGGCCTCGGCCGCCTCGCGGCCGACCCACTCCGCGCCCTCGACCGACTTGCCCGGCTCGAGGTCCTTGTAGGTCTCGAAGAAGTGCTGGATCTCCAGCCGGTCGAACTCCGACACGTCCCCGATGTCCTTCAGGTGGGCCATCCGGGGGTCGGTCGCCGGCACGGTGAGGACCTTGTCGTCCCCGCCCGCTTCGTCGGTCATCCGGAACATGCCGATGGCCCGGCAGGTGATCAGGCAGCCGGGGAAGGTGGGTTCCTCGAGCAGGACCAGGGCGTCCAGCGGGTCACCGTCCATGCCCAGCGTCTCCTCGATGTACCCGTAGTCGGCGGGATACCGGGTCGAGGTGAACAACATCCGGTCGAGGCGGATGCGTCCGGTGGCGTGGTCCAGCTCGTACTTGTTCCGCTGGCCCTTGGGGATCTCTACCGTCACGTCGAACTGCACGCCCGCTAGTGTGGCGTACGACCTCTCGGCTCCCGTCAGCGGAGGTCACTCATGGGGGTGAGCAGCATCTCGTCGGTACCTGGCGGCGCGCCCGGAGAGCCCCCGCAGCCGTCGCTCGACGAGCCGGACGCGCCGGCGCCGCCGGACGGGACGCCCGTGCCCGGCCCGGTGAGCGACGTCCCCCCGGCTCAGGACGCCGCCGACCCCGCCGGGGCTCCGGACGGGAGTGCGCCACCGGACGGTGGGACGTTCCCCGCCGCGCCCGCGGCCGAGCCGGGCGCAGCGGCGGAGGGCGAAGCGGCCCCGGACGGCGGGGCGGCCCCGGACGGCGCCACTCCGCCGGCGGCCCCAGCAGCCCCCGGACCGGCTCCCGAGCCGGACCCCGGCACGGACGCGGGCGGGCCCGCCGACCCGGACGGCGACCTCCGCTCCGCGCCGCTCTCGCCGGCCGCCGGCCCGCTCCGGTCCGTGGACCCGCCGGAGGAGCAGCCCGAGCCGGATGCCCTGGAGCCGGCACCCGCTGCGCCCGAGCCGGCCCCGCCACCGGACGACATGCCCGAAGCGGCCGCACCCGCTGCACCTGGGCCGGCCGCCGACGCACCGGCAGCCGACCCGCCGCCCGCGGCGGCAGCTGTCCCCACGCCGCAGGCACCTCCGGCCCGGCGTCCCCGGCCGGGGCCGGCGCCGCGCCCATCGGCCCAGGCCGGCCCGCCGGCCGCCGCCATGCCGTCCGCT
>NZ_BAAGVS010000028.1:0-55284 GCF_054780755.1 Modestobacter lapidis
GGCGAACCGTCACACCCCGATGTCATCCTCACGCCCACGCGGGCTCAGAACCCCGACGATCATGAACCCCGACAAGATCACGAAAGATCAAGGCTAGCCCGCCGGACCCCAGCCCGCCGGAGCCGCGCCGCTCGGGCGGCGCCACTAGGGTCGACCCGGCCGCCGGTCGCACCGGCCGCGGCGGGGCGAGTGCGAGGGTGAGCTGTTGTCCGACCTGTCGTCGATCATCAAGGCCTACGACGTGCGGGGCGTCGTCCCGGACCAGTGGGACGAGGGCGTGGCCCGTGCCATCGGCGCCGCCTTCGCCGAGTTCGTCCACCTGGAGTCCGGCGCGACGGCGGTGGTGACCGCCCACGACATGCGCGACACCTCGGTGCCGTTGTCCCGGGCCTTCGCCGAGGGCGTCCTGGAGCGGGGCCTCGACGTCGTGGAGGCCGGCCTGGGCTCCACCGACATGCTGTACTTCGCCGCCGGCTCGCTGGACCTGCCCGGCGCGATGTTCACCGCCAGCCACAACCCGGCCCGGTACAACGGCATCAAGCTCTGCCGGGCCGGCGCCGCGCCCATCGGCCAGGAGTCCGGGCTGGTGCGGATCCGCGAGTGGGCCGAGCAGCTGACCGACGAGCAGGGCAGCCGGCTCGAACGTGTGCCGGAGCGGGTGGGGTCGGTCACCGGCCGCGACGTGATCGACGAGTACGCCACCCACCTGCGCGGGCTGGTGGACCTGTCCGGCCTCCGGCCGCTGCGGGTGGTCGTCGACGCGGGGAACGGCATGGGTGGGCACACGGTCCCGGTGGTGCTGGCCGGGCTGCCGCTGATCGTCGTCCCGATGTACTTCGAGCTCGACGGCTCGTTCCCGAACCACGAGGCCAACCCGCTGGACCCGGCCAACCTGGTCGACCTGCAGGCCGCCGTGATCGAGCACGGCGCCGACATCGGGCTGGCCTTCGACGGCGATGCGGACCGGGTCTTTATCGTCGACGAGCGCGGCGAGGCGGTCAGCCCCTCGGCGATCACCGCGCTCGTGGCGGTGCGCGAGCTGGCCAAGGGAGCCGGGACGACGATCATCCACAACCTGATCACCTCGCGGGCGGTGCCCGAGATCGTCCGCGAGCACGGCGGGAACCCGGTCCGCACCCGGGTCGGGCACTCCTTCATCAAGGAGGAGATGGCCCGGACCGACGCGGTCTTCGGCGGTGAGCACTCGGCGCACTACTACTTCCGCGACTTCTGGCGTGCCGACACCGGGATGCTCGCCGCGATGCACGTGCTCGCGGCGCTGGGCGAGCAGTCCCGCCCGCTCTCGGAGCTCACCGCCGCCTACAGCCGGTACGCCGCCTCCGGGGAGATCAACTCCACGGTCGCCGACGCCGCCGGCCGGATCGCCGCGGTGCGCGAGACCTGGGGCTCCCGCGAGGGCGTCACTCTCGACGAGCTGGACGGGCTGACCGTCCAGCTGCCCGACGGTGCCTGGTTCAACCTGCGGGCCAGCAACACCGAGCCGCTGCTGCGGCTGAACGTGGAGGCGCCGGACACGGCGCGGATGCGCGACGTGCGCGACGAGGTCCTGGAGGTGGTGCGGTCATGAACGAGCGGGACCCGAACGGCGGTGCGGGAGAGGCGACCCTGGGCATCGACCCGGCGTTGCTGGCCGTCCTGGCCTGCCCCGACACCCACCACAGCCCGCTCACCGTCGACGTGGCGGCCGCCGAGCTGGTCTGCGGCACCTGCTCCCGGGCGTTCCCGGTGCGCGACGGCATCCCGGTGCTGCTGCTGGACGAGGCGCGGCGGCGCACCGCATGAGCTCCGCGGAGCTCGCCGAGGAGGTCTTCGACGACCTGGACCTGCTGCGCTCGCGCGATCCACGGGGTCTGTTGCCGGCCGTCGCCGGCGCCGGGGCGCAGGTCCGCGAGACCGCCCGGTTGACCGGCGAGGTGGGCCTCGAGCGGGTCACCGCCGGAGGTCGCCCGCGGGGCCTGGTCATCGTCGCCCGCCGGGAGGGCGCGGTGGCCGCCATGGTGCTCCGGGCGCTGCTCGGCCCGGCCAGCCCGGTCACCGTCGACGTCGTCCCGGGCCCGGCGCTGCCGGTGTGGATGGGTGCCAGCGACGTCGCCGTCGTCGCCACCCGGACCGGAGCGGGCCGCTACGCGGTCGCCCCGGCGTACGAGGCCGCCCGCCGGGGCGTGGCCGTGGTGGGCATCGGTGCCGAGGACGCGCCGCTGCACGCCGCTTGTGCCCGTGCCCGCGCGCCCTACGTCGCGCTGCCGGCCTCCCGGGTGCGGCACACCACGCTGTGGTCGCTGCTCACCCCGATGCTGCTGCTGGCCGACCAGCTCGGGTTGCTGCCCGAGGGGGTTGCGGACACCGAGGTGGTGGCCGCGGCGCTGGACGAGATCGCCGCGGAGTGCGGGCCGGCCAGGGAGTCCTTCGTCAACCCGGCGAAGACCCTCGCCCTCGAGCTCCTCGACGCGCTACCGGTGATCGTCGCCGAGGGCCCGCTGGCCGGCGCGGCCGCCGGGCGGGTGGGCGACCAGCTGGCCACCCTCGCCGGCCTGCCCGTCACCGGCTTCCGGCTGCCCGACCAGCGGGTGGCCGCCCGCGCCGTGCTGGCCGGCCCGCTGGCGCCCGAGGGCGGCCAGGACGACTTCTTCCGCGACCGGGCGGACGACGCCGGCCGGCGGCTGCGGCTGCTGACCATCCGGGACGCCGACGCCGGCGACTCCGACGGTGCCTCCGAGCGGAAGCCGCGCTCGGCGGCCGAGGCAATGCAGGAGGTCCTCCGCACCGCCGCCGACTCCAACGTCCCGGTCAGCCGGCTGGCCGAGCACGGCGAGCCCGACCGGCACCCGCGGCTGTGCCAGCTGGCCCGGCAGCTCGCGGTCGCCGACTTCACCGCCGTCTACCTGGCCCTGGCCCTGGACCACGAGCGCTCCCGCCCGTCCTGACCCGGCGCGCCGCTGCGGGTAGGCCCCGCCCGGTACAGCGGGCGGGGGCACCCCCGCCGGGTGAGGCCGGCTGTGGTGCAGCTCGCCGCCGGTCGACGTGTACCGGGTGACCGGTACAGCCGTAGCCTCTCGGGTGATGTGGCAGCTCACCAGCACCGTGCGGCACTACCCGTGGGGCAGCCGGACGGTCATCCCCGAGCTGCTGGGGCTGGACTCGCCCGCCGCTGAGCCCTACGCGGAGCTCTGGATGGGCGCCCACCCCGACGCCCCGAGCCGGATGGCCGACGGCACCCCGTTGGACGCGGCCATCGCGGCCGCGCCCGACGAACTGCTCGGGCCGGTGGTGAGCGCGCGGTTCGGTCCCCGGCTGCCCTTCCTCATGAAGGTGCTCGCCGCGGACCGGCCGCTGTCGCTGCAGGCGCACCCCACCCGCGAGCAGGCCGAGACGGGGTTCGCTGCCGAGGAGGCCGCCGGCGTTCCGAAGGACGACCCGACCCGCACCTTCAAGGACCCGTTCCACAAGCCGGAGATCCTGCTGGCGATCACCCCGGTCGAGGCACTGTGCGGGTTCCGGCCGGTCGAGGAGTCGCTGCACTGCCTGGCCAAGCTGCAACTGCCCGAGCTGATGCCCACCATCGCCGCGCTGGCCCGGGGCGGGCTGCGGACGGCGATCCCGCAGTTGCTCGCGCTGTCCACGAAGCGGCGCGAGTCACTGGTGAGCGCCGTCGCCGAGCGGGCCGCCAGCTTCGTCGCCGCGCACGACCCGGAGTTCATCAACACCTACCGCTGGGCCGCGCAGCTGGCCGGCACCTACCCGGGTGACCCCGGCGTCGTCATCTCGCTGATGTGTAACCACCTCAAGCTGGCGCCCGGCGAGGCCGTGTTCCTGCCCGCCGGCAACCTGCACGCCTACCTGTGCGGCGCCGGCGTCGAGGTCATGGCCAGCTCCGACAACGTGCTGCGCGGGGGGCTGACCACCAAGCACGTCGATCTCGCCGCGCTCATCGAGGTGGTCGACTTCAGCGACGGCAAGGTGCCCGTGCTGCACCCCGTGCTGGGCCCCGGCGGGCTGCGCTACCCCGTGCCGGTGGAGGATTTCGACCTCACCCGGGTGGAGCTCGGCGTCGATGCCGGGGTGCTGACCACCGCCGGTCCGCAGGTGGTGCTGTGCGCACGGGGCGCCGCCGTGCTGGGCTCCGCCGACGGCGAGCTGGAGCTGACCCGCGGCCAGTCGGCGTTCGTGCCGGCCGGCGCGCCCCTGTCGGCCCGCGGGCCGGCGCTGCTGTACCGGGTGACCACCGCCCTGCGCTGAGAAAGGACCCCGTCCTCCTCACCCCTCGCACGCTCGGGGCGAGCCTCTGGACGGGGTCACTGCCCCCCACCGCTCGCAAGCTCGCGGCGGGACCCTGCAGAAGGGCCGGACGGGGGAGGCGCGCGCGGCGGTACCCTCGATCCCGGTACGAGCCCCGCCGAAGCCTCGGCATGCTCGCTCAACCCCGCACACACCTCCCGCGCCCGCGCGCGCCCCGACCGGGGACGGCGCCCGGCCGGACACTGGAGCGACATGACCGCCACTCCCGGCACCCGCATCCTGACCACCGACGACTACAAGGTCGCCGACCTCTCCCTCGCCGGCTTCGGCCGCAAGGAGATCTCCCTCGCCGAGCACGAGATGCCCGGCCTCATGGCGCTGCGCGCCGAGTACGGCGACGAGCAGCCGCTGGCCGGCGCCCGGATCGCCGGCTCGCTGCACATGACCGTGCAGACCGCCGTCCTCATCGAGACCCTCGTCGCCCTGGGCGCCGACGTCCGCTGGGTGAGCTGCAACATCTTCTCCACCCAGGACCACGCGGCCGCCGCGATCGCCGTCGGCGACGGCACGCCCGAGGAGCCCACCGGCGTCCCGGTCTTCGCCTGGAAGGGCGAGACGCTGCCGGAGTACTGGTGGTGCACCCAGCGGCTGTTCGAGTTCACCGACGACGAGGGCACCGTCATCGGCCCGAACATGCTGCTCGACGACGGCGGTGACGCCACCCTGCTGATCCACCTCGGCACCCGCTTCGAGGCCGAGGGCGCCGTTCCGGACACGACCGACGCCGACTCCGAGGAGTACGGCGTCATCCTCGACGTCCTCCGGCAGAGCCTGACCACCGACCAGCAGCGCTGGACGAAGGTGGGCCAGGCCATCAAGGGCGTCACCGAGGAGACCACCACCGGCGTGCTGCGGCTCTACGACCTCGCCCGCGAGGGCCGGCTGCTCTTCCCGGCGATCAACGTCAACGACTCGGTGACCAAGAGCAAGTTCGACAACCTCTACGGCTGCCGGCACTCGCTCATCGACGGCATCAACCGGGCCACCGACGTCATGATCGGCGGCAAGGTCGCCGTCGTCTGCGGCTTCGGCGACGTCGGCAAGGGCTGCGCCGAGGCCCTCCGCGGCCAGGGCGCCCGGGTGATCGTCACCGAGATCGACCCGATCTGCGCGCTGCAGGCGGCGATGGAGGGATTCCAGGTCACCACCCTGGACGACGTGATCGGGACCGCCGACATCATCGTCACCGCGACCGGCAACAAGGACATCATCTCCGCCGAGCAGCTGGCCGCCACCAAGCACCAGGCGATCATCGGCAACATCGGGCACTTCGACAACGAGATCGACATCGCCGGGCTGGCCCGCACGCCGGGGGTCACCCGGACGACGATCAAGCCGCAGGTGGACGAATGGCGGTTCGCCGACGGCCACACGATCATCGTGCTGTCCGAGGGCCGGCTGCTGAACCTGGGCAATGCCACCGGGCACCCCAGCTTCGTGATGAGCAACTCGTTCTCCAACCAGGTGCTCGCCCAGCTGGAGCTGTGGACCAACCAGGCGGCCTACGACGGCCAGATCCCCGGGGTCACCGTGCTGCCCAAGCACCTGGACGAGAAGGTCGCCCGGCTGCACCTCGGCGCCCTGGGCGTGAAGCTCACCGAGCTCAGCAAGGTGCAGGCGGACTACCTCGGGGTGCCGGTCGAGGGCCCCTACAAGAGCGACCACTACCGCTACTGAGGAAGGACCCCGTCCTCCTCACCCCTCGCAAGCTCGGGGCGAGCCTCTGGACGGGGCCTGACCGTTCCAGCGGGTGCGGCTGGCATTCCGCCCCGCCCGGGGGACTCCACCGGGCGGGGTGGACCGCTTCCCTGCCCGCGTCACGCAGAATGGGTTCCGTGCCACCTTCCGCTCCCCCCGCGGGGACCAGCCGCGGCCGCGTCCTCGTCGTCGACGACGACGCCGCCCTCGCCGAGATGCTGGGCATCGTGCTGCGCCGGGAGGGGTACGAGCCGGCGTTCGTCTCCGACGGTGCCCGCGCCGTCGCCACCTTCCAGCAGCTGCGCCCCGACCTGGTGCTGCTCGACCTGATGCTGCCCGGTCGCAACGGCCTGCAGATCTGCGCGGACATCCGCACCCAGTCGACCGTGCCGATCGTCATGCTCACCGCCAAGGGCGACACCATCGACGTCGTCCAGGGCCTGGAGGCCGGTGCCGACGACTACGTGACCAAGCCGTTCAAGCCGGTCGAGCTGGTCGCGCGGGTGCGCGCCCAGCTGCGCCGCGGCGAGAACGGCCAGGCCGAGAACCTCACGATCGGGGACGTGCAGATCGACGTGCCGGCCCACCAGGTCACCCGCGGCGGCGCGCCGATCCCGCTCACGCCGTTGGAGTTCGACCTGCTGGTGGCGCTGGCCCGCAAGCCCCGGCAGGTGTTCACCCGCGAGCTGCTCCTGGAGCAGGTGTGGGGCTACCGGCACGCCGCCGACACCCGGCTGGTGAACGTGCACGTGCAGCGCCTGCGCGCCAAGGTCGAGCGCGATCCCGAGCGCCCCGAGGTCGTGCTCACCGTCCGCGGCGTCGGCTACAAGGCCGGACCCCCGTGATCGCGGCACCGTCCGCGTGAGCCGGCCGATGTGCACGGTGACCGGCCGGGCCACCGGCCGGTGAGGTCCGTGGCCGGGTCGCCGGTGGCCCGTGCCGGGGACCCCGCGCCCCGGCCGGACGACGTGATCCCGGGTGCGGCGGGCGGTGCCGACGGCGCGGCACCGGATCCCGTGCCGGCGCGGCGACGCACCACGGTGGCCCGGCGGATGAGGTTGCGCCTGCGCCGCCGCGCGCTGCGCGCGCGGCGCACCGGTCGCCGGGTCGTCCGGGCCGGGCTCCGCGCCTGGCGGGCGTCGCTGCAGCTCCGGATCGGTGCCATCGCCGCGGTCGTCGCGGCGGTCGTGGTGGTGATCGTGAGCATGGTGCTCTTCCGGCAGATCAGCGACCAGCTGCTCAGCGTGAAGCGTCAGGCCGCGGTCGACCAGTCCCTGGCCGGGGTGCTCTACGCCCAGTCCGAGGTCAGCGGGATCGCCACCGGCGACGCCGCGAGCGTCCGCTCGGCGCTGGACCGCGCGGTCCAGGGGCTGCGGTCCCGCGGCGGCGCGGCCGGTGACTTCGACGTCGTCATGCTGTACCGGTCCGGTGGCACCGAGCGACCGGCCTGGAGCCGGCCGCTGGTCTACGGCGCCCTGCCCGCCGACCTGCGTGCCCAGGTGGCCGACGGGTCGCAGGCCTACCGGTACGCGATGGTGCCCGACGCCTCCGGAAACCCGGTGCCCACGCTGCTGGTCGGGGCGCCTGTCCCGGCCGACGGGCAGAGCGGTGACCGGGTCGAGGTCTACTTCGCCTTCCCGCTGGAACAGGAGCGGGAGAGCCTGGAGCTCATCCGCAGTACCGTGGTGATCAGCGGGATCGCCCTGGTGCTGTTCGTCGTCGGCATCGGCGTGCTGGTCACCCGGCTGGTGGTCGACCCGGTCCGGCGCGCCGCGGAGAGCGCGCAGCGGCTGGCCGAGGGGCGGTTGGAGGAACGGCTGCTGGTACGCGGCGAGGACGACCTGGCCCGGCTGGCGACCAGCTTCAACGCGATGGCCGACAGCCTCCAGCGGCAGATCACCCAGCTGGAGGCCCTGTCCCAGCTGCAGCAGCGGTTCACCTCCGACGTCTCGCACGAGCTGCGCACCCCGCTGACGACGGTGCAGATGGCCGCCGACGTGCTGCACGACGCCCGCGGCGAGTTCGATCCGGCCGTGGCCCGGTCGGCCGAACTGCTGCACGCCGAGCTGGACCGCTTCGAGCGGCTGCTGTCCGACCTGCTGGAGATCAGCCGCTACGACGCCGGGGCGGCGGTGCTGGCGGCCGAGCCCCAGGACCTCGCCCAGGTCGTCGACCGGGTGGTGGCCGGGATGTCGGCGCTGGCGCAGCGGCGGGGCTGCGAGCTGCGGGTGCGGGTTCCCGCGTCGCCGGTGATCGCCGAGGTCGAGGGACGGCGGGTGGAGCGCGTGCTGCGCAACCTCGTCGGCAACGCCATCGAGCACGGCGCCGGAGAGCCGGTGGAGATCACCCTCGCCGCGTCCCGGACCGCTGCGGCGATGACCGTGCGCGACCACGGCATCGGGCTCAGCTCCGCGGACGCCCAGCACGTCTTCGACCGGTTCTGGCGGGCCGACCCCTCGCGGGTACGCACCGTGGGCGGCAGTGGGCTGGGCCTGTCGATCAGCCTGGAGGACACCCGGCTGCACGGCGGCTGGCTGCAGGTGTGGGGGCTGCCCGGCCAGGGCGCCCAGTTCCGGCTGACCCTGCCGCTCACCGTCGGTGCCGAGCTCACCGGTTCGCCGTTGCCGCTGCGCCCGGTTGGGCTGCGCCGCACCGGAGGGTCGTCGTGAGGCGGGTCCGCGGCGTGCTGGCGGCGCTGCTGGCCGGCGGGCTGCTGGCCGGGTGCAGCACGGTGCCCAGCAACTCCCCGACGGTCCGGATCACCCAGGTGGCGGAGGCCCCTGACGGACCCGTGGGCATCGAGCCGGTGCCGCCGGCCTCCGGGGCGGCGCCGGAGGAGGTCGTCGGCGGCTTCATCGACGCCAGCGCCAGCCTCATCCGCAACCATCCGGTGGCGCGGCAGTTCCTCACCGGGGAGGCCGCGCGCAGCTGGTCCGACAGCGGCGGCGTCACGGTCATCAGCGCCTCCTACTCGGCCGTGTCCACCCAGCAGGGCACGGTGGAGGTCACCGCCGAACTGGTGGGCACCGTGGACAGCCGCGGGGTGTTCGAGGTCGGTGACGGCACGGTCTTCACCCGCTCGTTCACGCTGACCGATGACTCGGGGGAGTGGCGGATCACCGACCCCGAGGACGGACTGCTGCTCCTCCTGCCCGACTTCCAGCGCACCTACGACCAGGTCGACGCCTACTTCCTCGACCCGACCGGCAGCCGGCTGGTGCCCGACCCGCGCTTCCTCGTCACCGGCCAGGCCCAGCCGAACGCGCTCGTCGAGCGGCTGATCGCAGGGCCCTCGTCGGCCATCGCCGCCGGGGTCACCAACCCCCTGGCCGACGCCCGGCTGCGCACCACCGTGGCCAGTGACGGGCAGACCGCGACCGTGGACCTGACCGGCTTGGAGGATGCCTCCGATGCCCGCCTCGCGGCTCTCTCCGGGCAGCTGGTGTGGTCGCTGGAGCAGGTGGGGTTGCGCTCGGTGCGGGTGTTGCGCAACGGCCGGCCCCTCGGCCTGCCCGACGTGCCCCCGCTGCAGAGCGTCGACGACTGGGCCGGGCTGGCCCCCGACGTGTCCCCGGTGGAGGCGGTCGGCCACTACCTGGAGGCCGGCGCCCTGCGGCGGGCCGACGGGCAGCCGGCGCCCGGGCCGGCCGGCGAGGGGGCCTACGGGCTGGCCTCGGCCGCTGTCTCGGCCGACGCCCGCACCGGCGCGCTCGGCCTCACGGCCGGGGTGACGACCGCCGGTGGCACCGCCACGCTGATCGCCGGACCGTACGGCGGCGAGCTGGTCCCGGTGCTCACCGGCGGAAGTTTCACCGAGCCCACCGCGGCGGGCACCCGGCCGGAGATCTGGACGGTGCGGGACGGCTCGGAGGTGATCCGGTTGCCCTCCGGTGGTGCCCCGCAGACGGTGAACGCCCCCACCCTGGCCGGCCTGGGCCGGGCCACGTTGTTCCAGCTGTCGCCCGACGGCGTGCGGGCGGCGGTGGTCGTGGAGACCGTGCAGGGCGGCCGGCTCCTGGTCGGGACCGTGGTCCGCACCGACGACGTCGTCACCGTGCGCGATCTCCGGTCGGTCACGCCGTCGTTGAGCCAGGTGATCGACGTGGCCTGGCGGAGCCCGGGGTCGTTGCTCGTGCTGGCCGGTGATCCGGGGGAGCAGCGCACGGTGCCCTACTCGGTCGGGGTCGACGGCTGGGGGCTCACCACGGTGACCACCGCCGGACTGCCCGGACAGCCGACCGCCATCGCCGCCGCCCCCAGCCGGCAGCCGCTGGCGGCGGCGGACGGCACGGTCTGGCTGCTGGCCGGGGGGAACTGGGTCACGCTGGTGCGCGGCGAGCAGCCGCTGACGGGCACGGCGCCCTTCTACCCGGTCTGACCCGGGGACGACGGCGGTCGTCCCCAGCGCACCCCGCGGTCCCGAGTCCCGCCGGGTGGCCGCGGTGCCGACCCGGCCGGCGGCAGGCTGACGCGGTGCCCACCCGGGGAGACGGACCGCCGGCCGGCTGGCGCGCGCTGACCGACCTGGTGCTGCCGCGCACCTGCGCCGGGTGCGGCGTCCCGGGCTGCGACGTGTGCCCCCGCTGCGGCCGCTGGCTCACCGCCCCGCGGCTGGCCGCGCCGCGCCGGCACCCGCCCGGGCTGCCGCCGACGGTGGCGGCCGGTCCGTACGCGGGGCCGGTCCGGCCGGTCGTGCTGGCGTTCAAGGAGCACGGTCGCGCCGAACTGGCCCGCCCGCTCGGCGCCGCACTGGCACTGGCGGTGACCGTGCTGCTGCGGGCCGGCCCCGACCTGCTTCCGGGGAGCGGCCCGGTGCTGCTCGTACCGGTGCCCAGCTCGGCGGCGGCCGTGCAGCGGCGTGGTCGGGACCATGTGCGGGAGCTGGCCGGGTGCGCGGCGGCCGAGCTGCGCGCGGCCGGGGTGCCCGCCCGGCCGCTCCCGGTGCTGCGGCGTGCCCGCGGCACGCGCGACTCCGCCGGGCTGGACGCCCGGGAGCGGCGGCGCAACCTCGCCGGGCGGTTCCGGGGCCGGCCGCCGCCCGGAGGGGCGCTCCCGCGCGGCATCCTCGTGCTGGTGGACGAC
This sequence comes from Modestobacter lapidis, assembly GCF_054780755.1. Taxonomy (NCBI): domain Bacteria; kingdom Bacillati; phylum Actinomycetota; class Actinomycetes; order Geodermatophilales; family Geodermatophilaceae; genus Modestobacter; species Modestobacter lapidis. The sequence goes on from NZ_BAAGVS010000028.1 coordinate 11,098, forward strand.
GTCGTGACCAGCGGCGCGACGCTCACCGAAGCGGCGCGGGCGCTGGCCGCACTCCTGGCCGCGGGCTTGCCGGCGGGTGGTCCGCCGGGCGCCGGTCGGCAGCTCGGGAACGCACCCGTGGTGGCCGCGGTCGTCGCGGCGACCCCGCGCCGACCGTTGCAGCCGGCCCACCGGGACCGACCAGCAACCTTCACGGTCCGCAGTTGAGCTGGTGCCGGTCGGTCACGGCTCTGACTGTCGGGGTAACGATTTGGGGGCTAGCGTCGGTGGATCACAGCCCGCTCAACCGGGAGGTCCCATGGAGATCGTGGTCCGTGGTCGTAACGTCGAGGTTCCGGAGCACTTCCGGCAACACGTCGAGGACAAGGTCGGACAGCTCGAGCGGTTCGACGGGAAGTTGATCCGCATCGACGTCGAACTGCTGCACGAGAAGAATCCACGCCAGTCCGATCACTGCCAGCGGGTGGAGATCACCCTGCGGGGCAAGGGCCCGGTGGCGCGCGCCGAGGCCTGCGCCCCGGACTTTTACGCGGCGCTGGAACTGGCCGCGAACAAGCTGGAGAACCGGCTCCGGCGGGCCAACGACCGCCGGCGGGTGCACCACGGCCGGCGGACCCCGGCCAGCGTGCGGCTCGACGCGGTGCCGCTGGATGCCACCACGCCCGCGGTGGAGGCCGTCGAACGCGACCGGGCGCTCGCCGACGGACCCCACGTCACCGACCTCGACGAGCACCTGCCCGGGCAGATCGTCCGCGAGAAGGTGCACCCGGCGATCCCGATGACCGTCGACCAGGCCCTGCACGAGATGGAGCTGGTCGGCCACGACTTCTTCCTGTTCGCCTGCGCAGACACCGGCCAGCCGTCGGTCGTCTACCGGCGGCACGCCTACGACTACGGCCTGATCCGACTGGCCGCCCCGATCACCAGCGCCAACGGCGCCGCCGCGCCGAGCAGTGAGCGCCAGCCGGCGACCGTCTGACGACAGCCCGTTCGGCGGGCCGCCTCCCCGGCCGGGGAGGCGGCCCGTCGCCGTCCGGCGCTGCGGTCACCCAGGTGGAGCCACCTGCCCGACCGGTGAGCCGCGTCGCGACCCGGCCCACCGATCGGTCCGGCGGCCTCACCTCGGGTCCGGGTCAGTCGCCGGGCAGCCGGGAGAACAGCAGGGCGTCGGCCCAGCTGCCGTCGCGGCGCTGCAGGGCGGCCCGAACCCGGCCCTCCTCGGTGAACCCCGCCCTGCGTGCCACGGCAGCCGAGGCGGTGTTGTCGACGTCGACGAACGCGTGCACCCGGGCGGCGCCCAGCCTCAGCGCCCAGGCGGCCAGCGCGTGCGCAGCCTCGGCGGCGTAGCCGCGCCGGCGGGCCTGCGGCGCCGTCCACCACCCGATCTCCGGCCCCAGCCGGCCGGGGCGCAGGTGCACCCCCGCCGAGCCGACCAGCTGCCCGGCGGCCTCGATCGCGACCGGCATCCCCAGCCCGTCGGCACGCTCACCCGGTGCCAGCCGGGTCACCCAGTCCGCGGCGTCCGCACGGGTGTAGGGCGACGGCAGCGCCGGGAGCCAGATCAGCGTCTCCCGGTCCTGGCAGGCGGCGAACACCGCGTCGGCGTCTCCGGCCCGGTGGGGGCGCAGCGCCAGGCGCTCGGTGCGCACGGTTTCGGTGCGCAGGTCGACGGTGGACAGGTCCGGTTCGGCGGACAGAGGTGGCTGGCTCACCGCGCCATCGTCAGGCGTTGCCGAGCACCCGGTCGACCGATATCTCGATCACCACGCGCGCCGGGTTCTCCCGCGGCGTGCGGTAGCGGCGGGCGTAGCGCGCCTCGGCGTCGGCCACGGCGGCGGCGTCGTCCCGGACCGCTGCCAGACCCTCCAGGGTCAGCCAGCGGCGCCCGTCGACCTGGCACACCGCGACCCGCTGCTGCCCGGCGCGCACGTGGCGGGCCTTCTGCGAGCCGCCCGAGGTGATCACCCGGGCCGTACGGGTGGCCGGGTCGTAGGTCACCCCGACCGGGACGACGTGCGGGCTGCCGTCGGCGCGCAGCGTGGTCAGCGTGGCGAGGTGCCGTTCCTCGAGGAAGGTGAGCGCACCCGCGCCGAGGTCGGTCGGGTCCCTGGACACCCCGCGCACGCTACGGCCACCCTTCTCGCGCCCACCCTGCCCGCGCCCACCCCGCCGCCCCGCGCCGCACCGGTCCGGTCGGGTGAGCACCCTTGCCCGCTGGTCCGCCTACGCTGGGGGACGTGGTGTTCAACAAGATCCTGCGTGCCGGCGAGGGAAAGATCGTCCGACGGCTGACGAAGATCGCCGACGCGGTCGAGTCCCACGAGTCCGACGTCGCCGATCTGACCGACGCCGAGCTGCGCGCGAAGACCGACGAGTTCAGGGAGCGGTACGGCGACGGGGAGTCGCTGGACCGGCTGCTCCCCGAGGCGTTCGCCGTCGTTCGCGAGGCGGCCAGCCGCACACTCGGCCAGCGGCACTACCGGGTGCAGCTGATGGGCGGGGCCGCGCTGCACCTGGGCAACATCGCCGAGATGAAGACCGGTGAGGGCAAGACCCTGACCGGGGTGCTGCCGGCCTACCTCAACGCGCTGTCCGGCGACGGCGTGCACGTGGTCACCACCAACGACTACCTGGCCCAGCGCGACGCGGAGTGGATGGGGCGGGTACACCGCTTCCTGGGGCTGTCGGTGGGCACCATCCTGTCCGGGCAGAAGCCGGCCGAGCGGCGCGAGCAGTACGCGTGCGACATCACCCACGGCACGAACAACGAGTTCGGCTTCGACTACCTGCGCGACAACATGGCCTGGAGCAAGGGCGACCTCGTCCAGCGCGGGCACGCCTACGCGATCGTCGACGAGGTCGACTCGATCCTCATCGACGAGGCCCGCACGCCGCTGATCATCAGCGGCCCGGCCGAGACCAGCGCCCGCTGGTACGGGGAGTTCGCCCGCATCGCCCCGCTGCTCAAGCGCGACCGGCACTACGAGGTCGAGGAGTCCAAGCGGACGGTGGCGATCACCGAGGAGGGCGTCGAGTTCGTCGAGGACCAGCTCGGCATCGACAACCTCTACGAGGCGGTCAACACCCCGCTGATCGGCTACCTGAACAACGCGCTGAAGGCCAAGGAGCTCTTCCACAAGGACCAGCAGTACATCGTCAGCAACGGCGAGGTGCTCATCGTCGACGAGTTCACCGGCCGCGTGCTGTCCGGACGGCGATACAACGAGGGCATGCACCAGGCCATCGAGGCCAAGGAGAAGGTGCAGATCAAGGACGAGAACCAGACCCTCGCCACGATCACGCTGCAGAACTACTTCCGGCTCTACGAGAAGCTCGCGGGGATGACCGGCACGGCCCAGACCGAGGCCGCCGAGCTCTCCCAGACCTACTCCCTCGGCGTCGTCCCCATCCCGACCAACCGGCCGATGGTCCGCGAGGACGGCGCCGACGTCATCTACAAGACGGAGAAGGCGAAGTTCGACGCCGTCGTCGACGACATCGCCGAGCGGCACCAGGCCGGCCAGCCGGTGCTGGTGGGCACCGCGAGCGTCGAGAAGTCGGAGCTGCTGTCGAAGTTCCTGGTCCGCAAGGGCATCAAGCACGAGGTGCTCAACGCCAAGAACCACGCCCGGGAGGCGGCGATCATCGCCGAGGCCGGGCGGCTGGGCGGGGTCGTGGTGGCCACCAACATGGCCGGCCGCGGTACCGACATCCAGCTCGGCGGGAACCCCGACTTCCTCGCCGACGAGGCGCTGCGTGCCCGTGGTCTGTCGCCGGCGGAGACGCCGGAGGAGTACGAGGCCGCCTGGGACGACGCGCTGGCGAAGGCCAAGGAGCAGGTCGCGGCCGAGCACGAGCAGGTCACCCAGGCAGGTGGTCTCTACGTGCTGGGCACCGAGCGGCACGAGAGCCGCCGGATCGACAACCAGCTACGGGGCCGCTCCGGCCGCCAGGGCGACCCGGGGGAGTCCCGGTTCTACCTGTCGCTGGGTGATGACCTGATGCGGCGCTTCAACGGCCCGATGCTCGAGTCGATGATGAACACCCTGCGGGTGCCGGAGGACCAGCCGATCGAGTCCAAGATGGTCAGCCGGGCGATCCGGTCGGCGCAGACCCAGGTCGAGCAGCAGAACTTCGAGATCCGCAAGGACGTCCTCAAGTACGACGAGGTGCTCAACCGGCAGCGCACCGTCATCTACGACGAGCGACGCAAGGTGCTGGACGGTCAGGACCTGCACGTCCAGGTGCAGAGCATGGTCGACGACGTCGTGGGCGCCTACGTCGACGGCGCCACCGAGACCGGCTACGCCGAGGACTGGGACCTGGAGAAGCTCTGGACCGGGCTCAAGTCGCTCTACCCGGTGGGCCTGGACCGCGACGAGCTGCTCGGGCGCGTCGCCGACGGCGACCAGGCCGCGCTGACCGCCGACGTGCTGAGGTCCGAGCTGCTCGACGACGTGCACGCCGCCTACGCCGCCCGCGAGGAGGCGCTGGGCTCGGAGGTCATGCGCGAGCTGGAGCGGCGGGTGCTGCTGTCGGTGCTGGACCGCAAGTGGCGCGAGCACCTCTACGAGATGGACTACCTGCGGGCCGGCATCCACCTGCGCGCGATGGCCAACCGCGACCCGGTGGTGGAGTACCAGCGCGAGGGCTACGACATGTTCAACGCGATGCTCGACGGCATCAAGGAAGAGTCGGTCGGCTTCCTGTTCAACCTGGAGGTCAAGACCGCCGAGCAGCAGGCGGCCGAGGCGGCGGAGAAGCAGGCCAAGACCGAGGCCGAGGCGCTGGCCGCCGCGCAGGCCGGCACCGAGCGGGTGCTGGCCCGCCAGCGGGCCGCGGCTGCTGCGGCGGCGGCCCAGGCCCAGGCGGCTGCCGCGGCATCGCCGGCGCCCACGACCTCGGTGGACGACGAGGCCGAGCCCGTGCCGTCCACACCGTCGGGCTCGGCGCCCACCGCACCGACGCCCACTGCACCGACGCCCACCGCGCCGACGCCCACTGCGCCGACGCCCACTGCGCCGGCGGCTGCTGAGCCCGCGCCGGCTGCGGCGCAGGCCGGGACCGCCCGGCGGGTGCGCAGGCCGGCCGCGCCCGATCCCGCGGCTACTGCGGACGGGGCGGCCGCGGCGAACGGGTCGGGCACCGGGCCGGAGTTGTCGGTCAAGGGGCTGGAGGCGCCGAAGCGGGAGGCGCTGACCTACAGCGCGCCGAGCCTCGACGCCTCGGCCAAGGACGGCGGCCGGAGCAAGGCCGCGAAGTCGGCGACGGTCACCGGCACCAAGGAGACCCCGCGCAACGCCCCGTGCCCGTGCGGCTCGGGCAAGAAGTACAAGCAGTGCCATGGCGGCGCCGGCAGCTGACGGCGACTGCCGGAAAGGTCCGGTCACCCCGCACCGCTCCCAGGCTCGCGGCGGGCACCTGCAACGGGCCTGACCCGCGCGCGCTCGGGCGGGCTCGCGCTCGGGTGGTCAGCCGACCTGCAGCGCGGTGCACCGCCAGCGCCCGTCGATGCCCTCGAGCCGCGCGGCGACGGCGTGCGCCCGACCGGCCCGCCGCGCCACGGCGCTCACCTCGGCGACGCCGTCGACCGGCTCGCAGGCCCGCACGGAGGTGACCAGCAGCGCCGCCGTGCCGTCGGTGCACCAGCGGGGACGCCGGCCGGAGCTCAGCGCGGCGAACAGGGCCGGGGTCACGACCGGCTGGAGCTGGGTCATCGGGCGCCGGCCGGCGAAGGCCTCGAGGACCAGGGTGACCACCCGGCGACCGGCGGCGGAGGCGTCGGGCAGGTCGGTCCGGCGGGTGAGCGAAGGACCGAAGTCCGGCTCGGATCCGGCCCCTCGCGCCGGGTCGTCCAGCCGCGGGCGCGGGCCGGGTGGCGGTGCCGGCCGCGAGGGGCGACCGGGCCGGACCAGGGCCACCGGCACCCGCGGGTCCTGTACCGGCGGACCGGGGGACCGGACCACGACCAGGTGCAGCGGCCGCAGCGGGTTGGTGACGGCGGCCGGGGTGCCCACCGGCGGCGGCGCGGCCGGGCCGCCGGCGACCGGCGCGGCCGGGGAGGGGAGTGCGCTCACGGCGAGCTCCTGTCGGGGATCGGACGGTCGGGTGGGGAGAGGACCTGCCCGGGTAGCAGCAGGTCGGGATCCGTGCCGATGACGGCCGCATTGGCCTGCCACCACGCCTGGACGGCCGCGAGGATCGCGGCGTCGTCGACCGCGGCGTCGGGGGTCGGCGACCGGCCGGCGGCCAGCCAGTCGGCCGCGATGTCCCACAGGCAGTCCCCGCGCAGCACGACCCGGTCGGTCGCCGACGGGAAGCCCTCCGGCGGTGGCTCGACCGGCGCCTGCGGCCAGTCCGGTGGAGCGCCCCCCACCTGCTCGACGAACGCACCCGTGAGGCCGTCGACCGGGCGGTCGGCCGCCGCCGTCGCGAGTGCCACGTCCTGCGGCAGGGCAGGGGCGGTGACCAGTGCTGCGGCACCGGTGCTGAGCGTCAACCCGAGGGCGACGGCGGCCAGCCGCCGGGCACCTGCGGGCAGCAGCGCGACCAGCGCCAGGTCCGCCGCGCGGCCGGCCGCGCCGGGGAGCGTCGAGGCGAGGGTGAGCAGCAGGCCCAGCACGCCCCAGCCCCAGCACAGCCAGCCGGCCGCCGCGGCCACCGGCACCAGGAGCGCGTCGGGGCCTGCGGTGTCGACCAGGTGCTGGGGGGCGGTGACCGCCCGTCGGACCTGGCTCGCGTCCGGACCCAGGACGACGAGCGCCCAGGCGGCCGAGGCCATTGCGAGCGCCGTCGCCGTCCACCGGCTCAGTGACATGTCGACCTCCTCTTGGTCGACTGACCAAACACCATGAACGACAGCAAACGCAACCAAACGCAAGTATCTGTGGACGGCTAACCTGTCGACGTGCGCTGGGAGCAGCTGTTCGCCGATCTGGAGGCGCAGTTCGCTGCCCACTCCCCGGACGACGAGGAGCTGGAGGCGGCGTCCCGTTTCCGGGCCGAGTACGGCCGCCTGCTCCTGACCGATCGACTGCGCGGCGCCCGGGGATGGCCGGTCACGCTGACCTGCCGGGGTGCGGGCGAGCTCGGCGGCCGGCTGGTCGATGTGGGCACCGACTGGCTGCTGCTCACCGACGCGACGGGGCGCGAACTGCTGGTCGCGACCGCGGCGGTGCGGTCCGTCGGGGGGCTCGGGGCGGCCACCGCGCCGCCCGCCGAGGTCGGGCCGGTGGCCCGCCGGTTGGACCTCCGCCGGGCCCTGCGTGGCCTGGCCCGCGACCGCGCAGCGGTCCAGTGCCTCCTCGACGACGGCAGCGTCCTGGCCGGGACGGTCGACCGGGTGGGGGCGGACTTCCTGGAGCTCGCCGAGCACCCGCTGGACCTGCCACGGCGCAGGGATGCGGTCACCGGGGTGCGCGCGGTCGTCCTGGACGCGGTGGCCGCCGTGCGCACCGCCCGCCCGGTGGGGAACTGACCTCGGGCGACCGGCCCGGCCAGGTCAGGTCAGTGGACGGTCAGTGGGGCGTCTCGACCGCGGCGTCGTCGGCCGAGCGCTCGCCGGTGGTCGGTCCGCCGGCGGCCGGGTCGTCGGTCAACGCGCCGGCGGTGCCGGCCCGCGCCTCGGCGTACTTCTGCTGGATGAAGCGCTCGAGCTCGTCCTTCTCCACCCGCCACTGCCCGCGACCGCCGATCTGGATGGCGATGAGCTCCTTGCGGCGGACCATCGCGTAGGCCTGGGACCACGAGACGTTGAGGATCTCGGCCACGTCGTCGAGCGTCAGGAACCGCTGGGTCGCCATCAGGTGTCCGTCTCCTGTCGAAGGTCCCCGCCAGTGTGTCAGCCGGCCTCGGCCGGCTGGTCGCTCCACCCGAAGGTGTGGACAACCGGTGCGCGTGCGTCCGGAACTCGGTCATGATCTGCCTCCGCGCCCGGGGTTTCCGGTGCCGCCGATCTCGTCGGCGGGTGCGCCGGTGGATGGGAGCGGATGGATGACCGTGTCGAAGGCTGCACCGCCCGGTGCCGGCCGCGTGCCCGGCGACGCCCAGCCGGCGCCGGCCGGTCCCCGGCCACGGCGCGTAGGCCCTCCACGGTGGCTGGACCTGCGGCTGGTACTGGGTGTGCTGCTCGTCCTCGGCTCGGTGCTCGTCGGGGCACGTGTGCTCACCGCTGCCGACGCCACCGTGCCCGTGTGGGCCGCCGCAGGCGACCTGGCCGAGGGCACGGTGCTCGCGGCCGGGGATCTGGTCGCCGTCCCGGTGCGGCTGGACGACGTCGCCCAGGCATACCTGGCCTCCAGCACCCGGCCCGAGGGGCGTGTGCTCGCCCGCGCCGTCCGGACCGGGGAGCTGCTCCCGCGCTCGGCGCTGGACGAACCGACCGGCCATGTGCAACTGGCCCTTCCGGTGCAGGCCGGCTTCGTGCCGCCGAGCCTGACCCGTGGATCGCTCGTCGACGTCTACGCCCTGGCCGACCCGGTGACCGGCGCGACCGTGGCCGGTGGCGACGTCGACCTCGTCGTGACCGCGGCCCCGGTGCAGGCGGTGTCCGGCCGCGGGGAAGGGGTGCTGTCGACCGCCACCACCACCGTGCAGGTCGTCGTATCGATGCCCGCGCGTGATGCGGCCGGTGTGCTGGCCACCATCGGTGGCCGCGGCCTGGTCGTGGTGGTCCGTGACGACATCGACGGCGGCACGGCCCCGGGAGGTGGCGCCCCCGTCGCGGGCGCTGTCCCCGGATCCGGTGCTGCCGCAGGATCCGGCTCTGCCGCCGGCATCGGCGCCGGGCCCTCGGGGCCGGCCGGCTGATGGCACTGAACGTCTTCACCGCCGTCACCGGTGCCGCCTGGGAGTCGGAGCTGGTCGGTGCCCTGGACCGTGACGACCACGGGGTCACCGTGGTGCGGCGCTGCGTCGACGTCGCCGAGCTGCTGGCCGCGGCAGCCACCGGTACCGGGCAGGCGGCGCTGCTGTCGGCCGAGCTGCGGCGCCTCGACGGCGCTGCGGTCGCGCGGCTGACGGCCGCCGGGGTCGCGGTGGTGGGCCTGGTGGAACCGGGTGACGAGCCGGCCACCGAACGGCTCCGGAAGCTCGGGGTCGGCCGGGTCATCCCGGCGGACTCGTCCCCGGAGCTCATCGCCCGGACGCTCCGGGAAGCGGTGACCGGAGGGCCGCCGGCCGGCCACGACGTCGCCGACCCCCGGACCGCGCTGCCGGCCCTGGGCCTGCCCGCCGAACCGGCCGACGGACCGGCGGGCCGCGGGCGGGTGGTCGCTGTCTGGGGTCCGACCGGCGCCCCCGGGCGGACCACCGTGGCGGTGGGCGTGGCCGACGAGGCCGCCCGGCTGGGTGTCGCCAGCCTGCTGGTGGACGCGGACGTCTACGGGGGTGTGGTGGCCCAGGTGCTGGGGCTGCTCGACGAGTCACCGGGGATCGCGGCGGCGGCCCGGCAGACCGGGGCCGGGACCCTCGACGTCCCCGCGCTCGCCCGGCTCGCCTGGTCGGTGCACCCGCGGCTGCGGGTCCTCACCGGGCTGGCGCGCGCGGACCGGTGGCCGGAACTGCGGCCGGGCGCGGTGGCCGCGGTGCTGGAGGAGGCCCGCCGGCTCGCCGCCCTGACGGTGGTGGACTGCTCGTTCAACCTGGAGGAGGACGAGGAGCTGTCCTTCGACACCGCCGCTCCCCGGCGCAACGGCGCCACGTTGACCGTCCTCGAGGCGGCCGACGACGTGCTGTGCGTGAGCGGTGCGGACCCGGTCGCCCTCCAGCGGGCCGTGCGTGCGCTGGCCGAGCTGCGCGAGGTGCTGCCCGACGTCCAGCCGCGCCTGGTGGTCAACCAGCTGCGCCGGGGACCGGTGCCCGGCGACCCCCGTGCGGAGATCGCCGCGGCCTTCGAGCGCTTCGCCGGACAGCAGGTCGATACGTTCCTCCCGGCCGACCGGCGGGCGACCGACACGGCCCTCGCCGCCGGGCGCAGCCTCGCCGAGGTGGCGCCGGGATCGGCGCTCCGCATCGCGCTGCGCAGCCTGGCCGCCGAGCTGGCCGATGTGCCGGAGCCCGCCCGGCGTCGCCGCGGGCGACGGTGACCCGACCGACCGACCGACCGACTGTCCGGGCCGGCCGGGGCGACGTAGCGTGGGCCATCACGGCAGCGAGGAGGGTCACGTGGTCGAACGGCTGACTGCCCTGGACGCGTCGTTCCTCTATCTGGAGGACCCGGACACGCCGATGCACGTCGGGGGCGTGCTGGTGCTCGAGTGCCCGGCCGGGGTGCTGGACCACGACGCGCTGGTCGACCTCGTCCGGGCTCGGTTGCCCCTGGTGCCGCGCTACCGCCAGCGGGTGCTGGAGGTACCCGGCCACCTGGCCAACCCGGTCTGGGTCGACGACCCGGACTTCGACGTGAGCTACCACGTGCGCCGGTCGGCTCTGCCGCGTCCGGGGTCCGAGGAGCAGTTGCTGGACCTGGTCGCCCGGCTCACCGCCCGGCCGCTGGACCGCCGCCGGCCGTTGTGGGAGATGTACCTGGTCGAAGGGTTATCCGGCGGCCGCAGTGCGGTCGTCACCAAGACCCATCCGGCGTTGGTCGACGGGCTGAGCGCCATCGACATCGGCCAGGTCATCCTCGACGAGAGCCCGGAACCGGGCACCCCGCCCGACACCGGGGAGTGGCGGCCGCGACGCGCCCCCGGGCAGGTGGCGCTGGTGTGGGAGGCGGTCGAGGAGTACCTGGAACGCCCGTCCGCCGTGGTGGAGACGGCCCGGACGGCCGTCGGTGACGTCCGGGCCACCGCCGCCCGGTGGGCGGGCGTGGCCGGGGCGATCCTGGCGGCCGCGGCCCGGACGGCGATGCGGCCGGCGCCGATGAGCCCGCTCAACGCCCCGATCGGCCGTCAGCGGCGGGTGGCCGTGGCCCGGGCCACCCTGGACGACGTCAAGATCGTCCGCAAGGCCAACGGTGGCACCGTCAACGACGTGCTGCTGACCGTCGTGACCGGCGCGCTGCGGGAGTGGCTCCTCTCCCGCGGGGAGCCGGTGATCGGCTCCACCTCGGTGCGGGCCCTGGTGCCGGTGTCCGTGCGCAGTGACGAGGACGACGACGCCAGCCGGGTTTCCTCGCTGCTGGTGGACCTGCCGGTGGGTGAGCCCAACCCGCGGGTCCGGCTGGCGCGGATCAGCTACGCGATGCGGGCCCTGACCCAGAGCAACCAGTCGGTGGGCGCGGATACGCTGAGCGCGCTGTCGGGGTTCGCCCCGCCGACGCTGCACGCGCTCGGCGCCCGCGCCGCCAGCGGTCTCTCCCGCCGCCTGTTCAACCTGGTCGTCACCAACGTCCCCGGTCCGCAGACCCCCCGGTACGCCGGTGGGGCCCGGATGGTCGAGGTGTTCCCGGTCGTCCCGCTGGCCAAGGGTCAGGGGCTGGCGATCGGGCTCACCAGCTACGACGGCACGGTGTACGTGGGCCTGAACGCCGACCGCGACAGCATCAGCGATGTCGACGTGCTCGCCGACCTGATCGAGCAGGAGGTCGCCGCCCTCGTCGAAACCGCCTCCTGACCGCCGGCGCCGGCGCGCGGGCCGGTGCCGGGAGGAGCAGCCATCGCGCCCGGCGCTACGGTCGCGGTCCGACGACTGAGGGAGGCGACCGGGGTGCGCGTGTACCTGCCGGCCACGACCACCGTGCTGCAACGGTTGCTGGACGAGGGGCAGCTCGACGGCCCGCTGACGGTGTTCGCGGTGACCCCGCAGCTGCGCTCGCACTACGAGTTGAGCGACGACGAGGAACTGGAGTACGCCGCGCTGCTGGCCGCGGCCCGTGCCAGCCTCCGGCTGATCGACGTCGATCCCGCCGCGGCGCGCCGCCGGGTGGTGCTGGCCGCCGACGTCTCCGACGCGGTGGTCATCCCGATCGAGGACGACGCGGCCGACGCCGGTGCCGCGCGGGTAGGGGTCGACGTGCCGCTCTCCGTCGTCGCCAGCGCGCACGTGGACGCCGCCGAGGCCGAGGATGACGTTCGACGAGCCGTGGGCGTGGTGCTCGAGGCCGACCTCGGCAGCGAGGACGCGCAGTTCGTCGTGGACCAGGCCGAGGGGCACGAGCTGGGCTGGTACGCCACCCAGGAGATCGGCGCGGTCCTCGAGCTGCTCTGAGGCGTTCACCCGCCCGCCGTGACCCGGTGCCGGGCCACCTGCACCCGGGTCGTCGTCCCCGCCACCACCAGCCATCCCGAGCCGGGCCGCGCCGGCAGCGGCACGCGGGGCAACCGCAGCCCCAGGACCTGCCCGTCACCCGGCCCGGGACGCAGCAGCAGCGCGGTACGGGTCCGGCGGAGCGCGACCGTCGGGCCCCGGAACGTGCCGGCCAGCTCGGCCGCCCCACCGGCGGCCAGGACGAGGAGCTCGCCGCGGGGCCTGGCCAGCGCGGCCAGGGCGTCGGCCATGGCGTCGGCGAGCGTGCCGACGTCGTCGGCCACCACCACGGCCGGGCACCCCCGGACGCGGCTCACCCAGGTCTGCACGGCAGCCACGTCGTCCGGGCCGATGTGCTCCTCCGCGAGGTCCGCCGGCTGGGTCTGCGGGCCGGTCCCGAGGTGGAGCACGCGGGCACCGGCGTGCCGGCAGTGCCGGGCGAAGGCCCGCAGCGCGCTGCTCCGGCCGCTGGTGGGTGGCCCCACGACGAGCAGGCCACCGCTGCGCACCAGGTCGATCCCGATACTCGCGCCGTCGTCGGCACCGGGACCGATCGGCAGCCAGAGGTCATCGGAGCCCGACGCACCCGCCGGGAGCTCCGCGACGGGGTCGGCCGGCAGGGGGACGATGGAGATGGCCTGCCGCCGGGCCGGGTCGGGAACCGACCGGCCCGTCGACTCCCCGCCGGGTCGCCGTGGCAGGACGAGCTGGCACTCCACAGCGTCCTCGCCGACGAGGGCCCGGCCAGGCGGCCGAGAGGCGGGGACCGCCCGCGGCGGCACTCCGGCCACCGCGTAGTCGGCCCGGTCGGGCAGGGGCAGCACCAGCCTCGTGGCGGCGGCCGCGGCCAGGCGGCTCCCCGGGACAGCGCGGTCCGCGCTCAGCACGCAGGTCAGTCCCGCCGCGGCGCCCTCGCGGACCAGGCGCAGCAGTGCCGCCGAACCGTTGCCGGGGTCGGCGTCGTCGAGTTGTGCGGAGACGCTCTCGACGCCGTCCACCAGCAGCAGGAGGTGCGGTGCACCCGCCGGACCGTCCGACCGCCGCTGGTCCACGACGGCCTGCAATCGGGCCATCAGCCGCTCGGTGCGGTACGGGTCGTTGCGGTCGACGGTGGTCCCCGCGTGTGCCAGCCCGGAGGCCTCCGCGGCGAGACCGCCTCCACCGTGGTCGAGGACGTGGACGTGCAGGCGGGCCGGGGGCAGGCGGTGGACGGCCTCGCGGAGCACGGCGCGGAGGGCCGTCGTCCGCCCGCTGCGCGGTCCGCCGGCGGCCAGCCAGCCGCCGCCGGCGGCCAGGTCCAGCACCAGCGGGTCCTGCGACTGGCTGTCCGGGCAGTCGAGCAGGCCGACCCGCAGCTGGGTGGCGGGAGCACCGGCTGGGGCGCACCGGTCGAGCTGCTCGGCCGGCAGCTGGTCGGGGAGCGGGGGCAACCAGGGACGCCCGACCGGGGAGATCCGCTCGTGCGCAGCGCGGCGCCCGAGCGCGTCGACGACCCCGGCCAGATCACCGGCCGGCCGGATTCCGTCGGGAGCCGGGGCGGCCGAGCTGACCGAGGGAGTTGCCGCCGGCCAGGGCCGGCGCCGGACCTGGACCCCACCGGCGGGGCGCAGCGCGGGCGCGCCGGCCACCCGGGCCACCTGCAGCAGGACCGGTGCCGCGCTGCCGACGCGGAGGTAGGCCCGACCCGGTCGGTGCACCGGCAGGAGCGCGGCCAGCGGGCTGCCCAGTACGTCGCGGGAGTCGCTCTCGTCCGTCGTGCGCAGGCAGATCCGCAGCGAGCAGTTGGCCCGGATCTCGGGGCTCACGACCCCGGAGGGTCGCTGCGTGGCGAGCACCAGGTGGACGCCGAGCGAGCGGCCGCGCTGCGCGATGCCCACCAGCCCGCTGACGAAGTCGGGAAGTTCCTCGGCCAGCGTGGCGAACTCGTCCACGACGATGACCAGCCGCGGCAGGGTGACCTCGGCCGCCAGCTCCCCGACGTCGCGGACCCCGTGGCCGGCCAGTACGCGTTCCCGTCGCGACAGCTCAGCGGTCAACGACCGCAGCGCCCGGCCGGTCGACTGCGGATCGAGGTCGGTCAGCACCCCGACGGTGTGCGGCAGCCGTGCCGCCTCGGCGAAGGCGGCGCCGCCCTTGTAGTCGACGAGCAGGAAGGACACGCGGTCCGGTGGCTGGTGCAGGGCCAGGCCGGCCACCAGGGTCTGCAGCAGCTCGGACTTCCCCGAGCCGGTGGTGCCTGCGACCAGCGCGTGCGGGCCCTGGGCGCAGAGATCGAGCACGACGGGACCGCGCTCGTCCTCGCCCAGGACGCAGACCAGGGCGCGCCGGCTCCGGGGCCAGGCGCCCGCGGCGGTACCCGTCGCTGCGTCGATGTGCAGCCCCACCCCGGGCAGGTCGAGCAGCCGGCAGGAGTCCGGCAGCCCGGTCGTCGTGGTGAGGGCGGCCAGCCCGGCGAGGGACCGGGCAGTGGCGGCGGCCACCGGTACGGACACCCCGTCCAGGGTGAGCTCGCGGTCGACCGGGTGTCCCGGTGCCCGGAGACGGCCGACCGTGCCGGTCTCCCCGGTGACGGTGAGGCAGGCGGTGGGGGAGACCGCGAGCCGGCTCCCCGATGACGCGACGGCCACGCACACCACCCGCTCACCCGCGGTGAGAGCCGCCGCGGTCTCCGGCCGCACGTCGGTGTCCAGGACGACGAGCCGCACCGGCGGCCGTCGCAGCGGGCCGGGGCGGGGCTCCGGGGGCGTGCACCCGGCCAGCACCTGCAGCAGTCGTGCGTCGGCGGCCGGATCGTCCGGGCCGCACTCGACGACCCCGGCCAGGTGCGGCAGCCATGCCACCCAGCGCCAGTCGGCGGACCGGTCGGGGGCTGCGGCGACGACGACGCTCAGTTCTCCCGGCGGCAGCAGGGCGGTGAGCTGCAGCAGCAGGGCCCGGACGACCGCCGTCCCCGGTGCGCGCGGCCCGACGACGCCGAGGCCGGCGGAGCTGCCCAGGTCGACGGTCACCGGCAGGTGCTCGGCGACCGCCGGGGAGCGCTGTCCGTCCGGTGCCACCAGCGTCACCGCCGTGGGCCCCGGACCGAGCCCCAGCCGGACGGTGGGGCCACCGGGGCCCCCTGCCGTGCGTGACCACAGCGGGCCCGACCGGCGGTGCACGGCTGCCACGAGCGTGGCCGGATCCGGATGGGCCTCGTCGAGGGCAGCACCGGCGGCGGCCACGGCGGCCACCAGCCGGGTCTGCGCCTCGGCCGTGGCGGCCCGGTGCCCGGCCGTCGAGTGCCGCCGGTCCCGCCTGCCCGTCACCCGGTCGGACACCCAGCTGCCGACGGCCACCACCGGGCTGAGCAGGGCGAAGAACAGGAACTGCGGTGTGGCCAGCAGCCAGGCCATCAGCAGTCCGGCCACCGCGGGCACCGCGACGGCCACCCAGCCCAGCCGCCGTCCGGATCGCTGGGCCGGTTCGGCCGGGAACGTCACGGTGACCTCGGCAGCGGGAGGTGGCGTGGCCCGGAGCGGGCGTACCTGCTCCCGCCCGGCGGGAGCGGGTCGCCGGTCCAGCTGGACGCCCCGTGGACCGGTCAGCCGGATGGCGGTGGAGCCCAGCACGAGCACCGCGCCGACGGGCCAGGCGGTGGCGGTGGAGGTCACGGCGACCGTCCCGGCCGGGCCGAGCAGCCGGCTGCCGTTGGCCGAGCCGAGGTCGGCCGCGGTCACCTGCCCACCGCCCACCCCGATCCGGAGGTGCCGGCGGGAAACGCCGGGGTCGGTCAGCGCGACGGCACAGCCGGTTCCGCGGCCCACCACCAGGTCGCCCTGCTCCAGCGGCAGGATGCGCCCGGCGTCAGGCCCCCCGACGACGTGCAGCTCCAGGGCGCCGCCGGATGCGCCGCCCGGGTCAGCGGTGCCGCCGGCGGTCACCGGTCCCGGACGGCCGAGCCCGAGCACGGCGCCGTGCCGCAGGACGGCCGACGACAGCGAGGTGGAGCCGTCCAGTGCCGCCGGCCCTGCCCACAGCGAGGAGGCGGGCAGCCCCAGCTGGTCGCGGAGGGCGGCGAGCACGTCCGCGACGGTGCTGGTGTCGGTGGCCGCCACCTCCACGTCGACCGATCCCTCGGGAGAATCCAGCGTCCAGCCGCGGGTACCGGGAACGTCGGCGGCCGGGGAGGGGTGCGTCACCCGGCCGATGCTGCGGTGCCCCGATGCCCGCGACCGCCATGCCCGGGCAGCTGTGGAGGAGGCGGGCGGCTGTGGACGGCGCAGGGCCGGGGAGCGTGGCGCCGCCTAGCGTCACTGCGACCGGGAGGTCCCCGGAACGGAGGAGGAGCCATGAGGGTCGACATCGCGACGTTGCACACGATGGCCGGGCGGTGCGCGGGCGAGGCCGCGGACACCACGTCCCGGCACGCCACGCTGTCCAGCGGCATCAACAGCTCGGTGCTGGAAGGCTGGACCGACAGCCAGGCGGCCGTCCAGTTCACCGAGCTCTACGAGAAGTGGCGGCTGTCCAGCCAGGGGGTCAGCGAGGCGCTGACCGGCATGGGGCAGCTGCTCACCAGCGTGGCATCGGCCTACCAGCAGCACGAGACGGAGATGGCGGCCCGGATCGGCGCGATGATCTGACCGCCGCCCCGCCGGCGGTGTGGCCGGTCGCGGGGCGGATCAGGTGCCGGCGGAAGCCGGGGACGGCTGCCGCCGGCCGCCGAGGGTGGTCCGCCGCCGGGCCGCGGTCAGCCGCTCCCACGGCAGGATCGACAGGATCGCGATGCAGTGCGGCAGGAAGATGATGCTGACGCCGGCGTAGACCATGACGTGGAAGCCGAGCAGGAACGCCACCAGCCCGATCCGGGCCCGGTCGGTGCGCACCAGCAGGATCAGCGGCGCGGCGAACTCGACCACGACCATCACCCACTGCGCCGCCGGCAGCAGCCACGGCACGTCGAGGGTCCACGTCGACAGATCGGTGCCGCGCCGCACGACCGCCCGGGTGAGCGTCGAGCCGGTCGCCCAGTCGAAGCCGCCGAAACGCATCTTCGCCCAGGCGGCCAGGAAGTAGGTGAGCATCACGGTCACCAGCACCGCGGCCATCGCCCAGCCGGCCGCCTCCGACGACCGCCGGTCACGGAACCGGGCCCGCCCGATGGTGGGTAGCACGGCCAGCGCGACGAGGAAGGCGATCCGGTCGTGGTCGACCTTGCCGTAGCTCATCGCGATGACCATCCACTCCGCGTACAGGAGGAAGACGGCCCACCCGAGCAGCCGGGGCGCGTGACCGGTGGCCGCGGCCAGCGCGGCCAGCACGAGCGCCCACTGCACGACCACCACCAGGGTGTGCGTCGGGGTGGGCAGGTGCAGCAGCTCCCCGATCCGCAGCGGCGCGTACCAGTCGATCGGGACGTCGGCGTGCGCCCGCACCCAGGCGGTGGTGAGGAAGACGTCGACCGGGATGAACAGGTAGGCGACCACCCGGAACACCGCGATCCGGGCCAGCGGGACCGGCCGGAACCACCAGCGGGGGGTACCGGGGACGGCCGGCTCCGGCTCGGCCGGGGCGCGGTCCAGCGTCGCCCCGCTGCCGGACCGTCCGGTCACGGCTGGCCGGCCACGTCGTACTCGACGACGACCCGGTCGGCGTAGGCGCCGGTCCGCGTGCCGTCGCGCAGCTCGAAGCGGCGTTGCACGACCTGCACCTCCATCAGGGCGGGAGCGTCGGGGTGCCGGTCGGCGTAGGACTCGGCCAGCAGGCCGAGCAGCTCCGGATCGTCCTTGATCCGGGGAAGCTGACCCTCGAACTCGGCCCGGCGCAGCCCCACCTCGCCACCGGACAGCCGCACCTCCTCGCCGGCCTCGGTCAGCCCCACGACCCGGGTCGAGACCACCGGGGCGTTCGGGTCGGCGCGGGTCGAGTACATCTTGAACGGCCCGAACG
Source organism: Modestobacter lapidis (assembly GCF_054780755.1). Classification (NCBI taxonomy): domain Bacteria; kingdom Bacillati; phylum Actinomycetota; class Actinomycetes; order Geodermatophilales; family Geodermatophilaceae; genus Modestobacter; species Modestobacter lapidis. The sequence goes on from NZ_BAAGVS010000028.1 coordinate 29,215, forward strand.
GGAAATCGTGGTCGGTGCCCCACACCGTGCCGGCCAGCAGCAGCGCGAGCACGACCGCGGTCGTCGCCAGCCGGGACACCCGGCCGGCCCGGGAGAGAGGGACGACCTCGTCGTCGGCCGGGAGCTCGGGAGCGGACTGCAGCTGCACCGGTCCATCGTAGGATCGGCGCCCCGCCGGACCGGTCACCGTCGGGGCGTGGCGGCCCTGCCCGGAAACCCGGTCCGTCGACCCGGCGGGTTCACCGGGGCAGCACGCCCCACCCGCCCAGCGCCGCCGCCAGCCCGGGGGTGCACGGCAGCGCGGAGAGGCCGACGGCATCCACCCAGGCCACGTCCGCGGCGTCGTCGCCGGCCACCGGCTGCTGCCCGGGCGGACTGGGGAAGCAGGCGAAGTCGGCGATGGTGAACACCACGCCGTCGGCCGCCACCCGCACCCGGCCCAGCAGGGCCCCGGCGGTCACCACCAGGCCGGTCTCCTCGGTGACCTCCCGGACGACCGCCGCCTGCTCGGTCTCCCCGGGCTCGACCCGCCCGCCGGGCACCGACCACAGCCCCCGGTTCGGCGCGTGCCCGCGCTGGACGACCAGCAGCCGGCCCTGCTCGTCATGCACCACGGCACCCACGCACGGCACCTCGATCGGACCGTCGGACACCGGGCGAGGCTACGGCCGCCCGTCCGGCGGGCGCGACCGGACTCCGGTTGGATCCGTGCTTGACGTGCGAGCCCGAGCGCAGGACGGTGAGCGGCGATGAGCGTGTCCCCGGTCTGCCCACGCTGCGGCGAGGTGCTCGTGGTCCGTCCCGAGTCGACCGCCGAGGGCTGGTGCCACCTGCACGCGGCCGTCACCCCCCTGCACCACACCGCTCTCGTCGCCCACGACGCCATCACCGCGGTCTGCGCCGACGCCCGGGTCCCGGCCTGGGTGCCCGACCCGATGCCCACCGACTGGGCGGTCACCGGACTGGCCTGGGGCGGTGAGCCGGGAGCCCGGGCGATCGTCGTCGCCTGCGCCGGTCCCGCGCCGCTGGGCGGCTCGGCCGAGCTGCTGCTGGTCGCCGAGGAACCGGGCACCGGCCTCGGCTGCGGCTACGCCGGGCTGCCCGGCGTCGACCCCGGCGAGCTCATCGACGGGCCGTCGACCGCCGCGGTCCGGGCGGCCGGCCAGCGCGCCCCGCTGTGGCCGGTGCCCACCCGCGACGACCGGGCCGCCTTCGTGGGGGAGGCCTACGGTGTCTGGCTGTGGCTGGTCACCTGGCCGGGCTCGGCCGCCTGGTTGCTCGCCGAGGACCTCGGCCTGCTCGACCTGCGGGAACGGGTCTACCCCGACCTGCCCCTCGGCCCGACCAGCGACCATCTGCTGCCCGGCGCCTGACCGACCCGTGACCCGCCCGTGCGGCGTGGCGCACCCGAGACGGATGAGGTGTCTGTTACTCATGTTCCGCGACCTGCCCCCGGTCGTGACGTCGTCGTGGAGCTGGCCGCCCCGGCACGTCGTGACCAGTGCGAAGGGAACGGTGCGACCTTGCTGAAGAAGGTGCTCACCTGGCTGGTCATCGCCTTCGTGGTCTTCTACGTGATCAAGGCCCCCGAGTCCTCGGCGGAGATCGTCCGCAGCGCGGGTGAGGCCCTCGGCGACGCGGCGTCCTCGCTGGCCGCGTTCGTGGGTTCGCTGGCCTGAGCAGACCCGTGTCCGGCCCGCGATCCCAGCCGCCGGCGGCCACCGGATCGCCGCCGGGCCGGCCCGGAACGGGCCGGCCGCGACGGGAACGGCCCGCGCCGCGGGAACCCCGGGAGCGGCAGCCCCGCTGGGGCAAGGACGCAGCCAAGTACCTGCTTCCCGACGAGGAGCCGGTGATCGCCACCCGGCGGCACTGGGCGGTGCTGTTCGAGCCGGCGGTGCGCGGCCTGCCCGTGCTGGTCGCCGGCGGATGGGTGCTGCAACTGGACCCGGCGAACCGGGTCAGCAGCGTCGTCGGCCTCGTGGTCGCGCTCGGTGCGCTGCTGTACCTCGCCCTGCACGTGGGCGAGTGGTGGGTGCGGCACCTCCTGGTCACCCGCCGCCGCGTGCTGATGACCTCCGGCGTGATCATCCGGACGGTCGCGGTCATGCCGTTGCGCCGGATCACCGACCTGACCTGGAAGGAGACCTTCTTCGGCCAGCTGCTCGGGTACGGCACCTTCCGGTTCGAGTCCGCCGGCCAGAAGCAGGGTCTCGACGAGATCGACTACGTCCCGGACGCCGACGTCCTCTACCGGAAGCTCAGCCAGCTGATGTTCGGCACCGACTTCTCCACCAATCAGGTCAGCGACGAGGACGACGGCACCGGTTCCGCCGAGGACGGCGAGGACCGGCGGCCGCAACGCGGTGGCCGCAGCCGGCCGTCGCGGCCCGGCGTGCGGGACACCGCGCCGTTGCCACAACCGCCACCGCCGCCACCGCCACCGCCGCCGCCACCACCACCGCCGCCACCACCGCCGTCCGCCGGCAGCTGAGCGCGCCGGTGCCCGCCGCGCCGGCGTGCGGAATCACACCCGGTGCACCGCCGGTCCGTGCGGCAGGGTGGGGGAGTGCGCATCGACCTGCACACCCACTCCTCGGTGTCCGACGGCACCGACACCCCGGCCGCGCTGCTGTCCGCCGCCCTGGCGGCCGGGCTCGACGTCGTCGCGCTCACCGACCACGACACCACCGCCGGGTGGGGCCCGGCCGAGGCGGCCCGGCCGCCCGGGCTCACCGTCGTCCCCGGCATGGAGCTGTCCTGCCGCTGGTTCCCGGCCGACGAACCGCCGATCAGCGTCCACCTGCTGGCCTACCTCTTCGACCCGCTGCACCCCGCGTTCGTCGCCGAGCGGGCCCGGCTGCGCGAGGAGCGGCTCACCCGTGGCGAGCGGATCGTGACCGCGCTGGCCGCCGCCGGCCATCCGGTGGTCTGGGAGCAGATCGTCGAGCGCAGCGCGGGCGGGGTGGTCGGCCGCCCGCATATCGCCCGGGCCCTGCTGGAGGCCGGCGTCGTCGCCTCGGTGGACGAGGCGTTCGGCACCCTGCTGCACCACCGCAGCCCCTACTACGCGGCTAAGGCCGACACCGACGTGCTCGACGGGATCACGCTGGTCCGCGCGGCCGGCGGCGTGCCGGTGTTCGCCCACGGCCGGGCCCGTTCCCGGGGTCGGGTGGTCGGCGATGCGGCGATCGCGGCCATGGTCGAGGCCGGGCTGGTCGGGCTGGAGGTCGACCACCCCGACCACACGCCCGAGGAGCGCGCGCACCTGCGCGGCCTGGCTGATGCGCACGGACTGCTGACCACCGGGTCCAGCGACTACCACGGCACCAACAAGCTGACCCCGATCGGCGCCTGCACCACCGACCCGGCGCAGTACGAGGCGCTGCTCGCCGCGGGTACCGGCACGGCGGTGCTGGCGGACTGACCCGGGGTCAGCCGGCGGCCGAGGCCGCCGGGACGTCGGTGTAGCGCGCGGTCAGCACCTCCAGCAGGTGGCCGTCCGGACCGCGGAAGTACAGCCGCCGGCCGTCGCCGCCGGGGTTGACCTCCCCGACCTCGCCCGGCCGCCGGCCGGGCGGGTCGGCGGTGTACGGCGTGCCGTCGGCGTCGAAGCGGGCCCGGATCCGGTCGAAGTGCTCCTCGCCGATCAGGAAGGCGTAGTGCTGCGGTTCGGCCACCGGTGCGGCCGCGAAGTTGACGACCAGGAAGTCGTCGAGCTGGACGGAGGAGAAGAAGCCGTTCTCCCACGGCGGGCGGAGCTCGAGCAGGTCGACGAAGAAGCGGGTGGCGGCGTCCCGGTCGGAGACGCCGATGATGATGTGGTGCAGAGCAGTGGGCATGGGGAAGGTGACTCCAGGTCTGAGAGAGGGCCCGGTCGCGCGGATGCGTTCCGGGGATGCTGCGGCTCTCTCAGGTGGGCGGCCCGCGTGGCCACCCCGCGGTCACCGGCGGGCCGGGTACCCGACTCGCTCACGGCTGGAAGCCGACCCGGAAGTCATGGCGGTGACCGTAGCGAGGGTTGCCGGTCGGAACAAGCTCAGCCGCCCTGCACCCCGCGGACGGTGAGGGACACCGCCAACGCGACCATGACGACGGCGATCAGCGCGTCCAGCACCCGCCAGGCGGCCGGCCGGGCGAACACCGGCCGGAGCAGGCGGGCGCCGAACCCGAGCGCGGTGAACCACACGAGGCTGCCGACCGCGGCGCCGATCGCGAACGACCATCGCTGCTCACCGTAGGTGCTGGCCAGCGAGCCGAGCAGCACGACGGTGTCCAGGTAGACGTGCGGGTTGAGCCAGGTCAGCGCCAGGCCGGTGGCCACGGTCGCCGCCAGCCCGGTCGCCGGGCCGCCGGAACCGGCCTGCAGTGCAGTCGGCCGAACCGCACGCCGCGCGGCGAGCGCGCCGTAGGCCAGCAGGAACGCCGCGCCGGCGAAGCAGACCACCGGCACCAGCCAGGGCAGCCGGGTCAGCAGCGCGCCGGCACCGGACACCCCGGCGGCGATCAGTACCACGTCGGAGACTGCGCAGACGGCGACCACCGCGGCGACGTGCTCGGTGCGCAGTCCCTGCCGGAGCACGAAGGCGTTCTGCGCGCCGATCGCGATGATCAGCGACAGCCCCAGGCCCAGCCCGGCGACGGCGGCGAGCAGGGCGGGCGTCATGGTCACGCCCCGACGCTAGGCAGTCGATGCCCGGAAGCCCAGCTCACTTTTCTGTCGCACCGTTAGCGTTGCTTCATGGAGCTGGATCTCGCGCAGCTGCGCGCCCTGCAGTCCACGGTGTCCGAGGGCAGCCTCGACGCCGCCGCGAAGTCCCTGCACGTGACGCCGTCGGCGATCAGCCAGCGACTCCGGGCTCTGGAGGCAGCGACCGGCCGGGTGCTGCTGGTGCGCAGCCGGCCGGTGCGGACCACGCCGTCCGGGGAGGCGATGCTCCGGCTGGCCCGGCAGGTCGACCTGCTCACCGCCGACACGGTCCGCGAACTCGGCGACCCGTCACCGGCCGAGGGGGCCCGGCCGATGGCCCTGCCGATCGCGGTCAACGCCGACTCGCTGGCCACCTGGGTGCTGCCGGCGCTGGCCCCGCTCGCCGGGTCGTGCGCCTTCGACCTGCGCCGGGAGGACCAGCAGCACACCAGTGCGCTGCTCCGCGACGGCACGGTGATGGCCGCGGTCACCGCCGAGCCGGACCCGGTACCCGGCTGCAGCGCCACCCGGCTGGGCAGCATGCGCTACCGGCCGATGGCGGCCGCCGGGTTCGCCGCGCGCTGGTTCCCCGACGGCGCGACGAGCGCGGCACTGGCCACCGCACCGGTCGTGGTCTTCGACCGCCGCGACGACCTGCAGCACGGCTGGCTGCGCACCCGCACCGGCACCGCGGTCGACCCGCCGCAGCACTTCGTGCCCTCGTCGGCCGACTTCGTGGCGGCGGTGCGGCTCGGGCTGGGCTGGGGGATGGTGCCCGACCTGCAGCGCACCCCCGAGGACGACGGGCACCTGGTCGCGCTGGACCAGGCCGGCAGCGTGGACGTCGTCCTGTACTGGCAGCAGTGGCGGCTGCGATCCCCCACGCTGGACCGGGTGGCCACCGCGCTGCTCGCCGCCGCCCGCGTCGCGCTGGACCCGGCGTGATCAGGCAGGTCGCGGGCTCCCGCCGCGAGCGGGGTGCTTCTCGGGGGACAGGGGATGGTTCGTCCGCGCCCGGGCAGCGCGCACGATCGGTGACTCCCGCACCCGCGCCGGCACGGCCAGCGCGGTCTGCCGCAGCGCCTTCACCGTGGCCGTGGTGGCGGGCTCGGTCAGTCCGAGGGCGGGCAGCCCGTACATCCGCCGCGCCCACCGGGGGAGGGTCGCCACCGCGAGGGAGGCGAGGCCGGCCCAGCCCGGCCGCGCCGGGGTGAGCAGCTGCACCCAGCCCGGCATCGGCGGGAGCACGATGAAGCCGTACGCGGCGCGGGCCGGCGCGGTGAGCCGGAGCTCCGGGCGGACCCGATCGAAGTACTCCTCCAGCGCCGCCACCGATGCCGGGACGTCGGCGTCCGGGATGCCGATCAGCCGTGCGGCGGTGACCTGCTCGGCCACGTAGCGGTCGGCGTCCTGTTCGGGCAGTCGCACCCCGGCGCGGCGGGCCACCGACAGCAGCGAGTCGACCTCGCAGTTGTGCACCCACAGCAGCAGGTCGGGGTCGTCGACGCGGTAGCTGCGCCCGGTTGTCGGCTCCACGCCGGCCAACCGGTGGTGCATGCCCCGCACGCGGCGGACCTGGCGCAGTGCCTCGCGGCGGGTGCCGAAGGTCAGCGTCGCCACGTACTCGGCGGTGCGGGTGAGGCGGGGCCACGGATCGGTGCGGAAGCCCGCGGAGAACTGGTGGACGCCGTCCATGGCGACCGGGTGCAGCGCCTGGAGCAGCAGGGCGCGGATCCCGCCGACGGAGAAGCTCGGGTCGGCGTGGATGCGCCAGCTGACGCTGTCCGGGCCGAAGAAGCCCAGCCGGTCCTCCTCGGCGGTGAATTCCGACATCGCCGGCGGTGGGGTCACCGCAGCGCCCCGGCCGCGTCGTCCCGGGCGTCCTCGCGCGGGTCGTCACGCAGGTCGTCGCGCGGGTCGGTGGGGGCGGTGGACGCCCAGAAGTCCAGCAGCACCCTCAACGTGGCCGCGGTGTTCTCGATCGCCGGGGAGTGCACCGCGCCCTCGATCACCACGTGCCGGGCACCCAGCCGGTGGGCCATGTCCTGCTGCGTGGCCGGCGTCCAGGCGTCGTCGGCGATGCCGTGGGTGACCAGTACCGGCACCCCGGTGGCCGCCAGCTCGGCCACCCGGTCCGGCTCGCCGAGCATCGCGTCGGCCATGCCCTGCAGGCCGGCGGCGCTGTTGCGCAGGAACCGGGCGGTGAGGAACGCCTGCGTCGCTGGGGGCACGGCCGCCCGCAGCGGGTCGTTGCGGCCGAGTTCGTCGAGGGTGTCGCTGACCAGCTGTACGCCACCGGCGGCCAGCAGCGGGGCGAGGTGGTCGAGCAGCTCGGCCCGCGGCCCGGTCAGCCCGCCGGGTCCGGTGCCCAGGAGGGTCAGGGAGTCGGCCGCGGCGGGGTCGGTGAGCACCGCACCCCGGGCGACCAGCCCGCCGAAGCTGTGCCCCAGCAGGTGCAGCGGGCCGGTGGACTCGTCTCGCAGCTGCCGGAGGACGCCGACGACGTCGCCGGCGAGCTCCGCGACGGAGTACCGGGCCGGGTCGTCGGGGCCGGGCGACTCGTACTGGCCGCGCTGGTCGAGGGCGACCACGCGCAGCCCGGCCTCGGCCAGCGGGGTCAGCAGTGGCGCGAAGTCCTCCTTGCTGCCGGTGAAACCGGCGACCAGGAGGACGGTGCCGCCCGAGGCCGGCCCGGTGTCCAGCGCGACGAGGGGGCCCGCGGGACCGGGAAAGGTGATCCGGGCGGCCGAGTGGGGGCAGAGCTGGCGGAGGTCGTCGGGCGAGGTGTGTTCAGAACCACCGGGCAGGACCATGGCACCGAGTGTCCCCTGTGCCCGGCAGCCGTGCCGCAGACGCTGCTCGTCAACCGGCTGTTCGGCCACCCTTCAGGGGCCCGCGCCGAGCAGGCGAGGCGCGGGGCAAGGCCCTCTTCCAGGGGCCCACCGCGAGCGTGCGAGTGGTGGGGAGGAAGGGGGTCCTTCACCTTCTTCAGTGCAGGCCCAGCACTGTCTCTCCGGTGGCGTAGACGACAGCTGGTCCGATGACGGAGGCCCGCCCGCCGGCCGGGAGCTCCACGTCGGTCACGGAACGGCCGCGTTCGGTCCCGTCGGTCAGCGAGCGCCACACCAGGGCGCCGTCCTCGGGCACGAGGACGGCGGCGCCGTCGGCGGCGCGCACCGCGGGCAGCCCGGCGGCCGCGGTCTCCCAGCGCGGGGCGCCGGTCGTCCCGTCCAGGGCGTAGACGGTGCCGCGGGCCCACACCAGCGCTCCGTCGGCCATCCCGGCCTGGTGCACCGGCTCCGGGTCCGGGCGTTCGGCGACCCGGGGCGGCAGCTCCAGGTCCTGCAGCTGGGTGCCGTCGGCGGCAGCCAGCACGAGCAGCCGGTCGCCGACGACGACGTCGACGAGCCGGTCGGCACCCACCAGCGTGGCCGGCGCGCCATCGGTCTCGATCTCGCGGGTCCACAACGGGTCGCCCGCGAAGCCGTCGAACAGCTTGACCTGCAGCGCGCTGGACCCCGGGCAGCGTTGCAGGACCACCACACCGGTGTCGCCCACATCGGCGCCGACCAGCCGGCAGCCCGTGGGGGACTGGTAGCACCAGCGGAGCGTGTTGCCGGTGGGGTCGAGGGTGGCGACGCCGGTCGGCGAGCTGGCCAGCACGATTCCGGTGGTGCTCGACAGCCGGGCGTCACCCCGGAAGTCGACGTTGCGGTACCAGACCCGCATCCCGGTCGAGGCGCGCAGGGCCACCGCCTCGTCGCAGCGGCCCGCGGTGCCGAAGACCGCCACGACCACGCCGTCGACCGCCGTCGCGTCACACAACCGGGCGTTGTCGCGGAGGTGGTGCCAGGCCTCCCGGCCGGTGAGCGGGTCGCGCAGGACCACCCCGGCGGTGCTGGTGGTCAGCACCCGGCCGCTCTCGACGGGGCGCCGCGGGGCGGGGGAGGAGTCGGCCGACCAGCTCAGCTCGAGCCGGTCGGCCGGCTGTCCGTCGGGCGCCGCCGGCGCCGGCGCCGCGGTGCTGCTGGTCGCCGCGGCATCCGAGCCGCGCCACAGCAGCACCGCGACGGCGGCCACCACGAGGGCGGCCGCCGTCCACACCACGACGCGCAGCGGCGGGCGTCTCGGCCACCTCCAGGGGCCCGCCCCGAGCGTGCGAGGGGTGGGGGGGAGGTGGTCCTTTCTCAGGCGGCGGACTCGGAGCCGCTGCGACCGGAGCCGCCGCGGCGCCGACGTCGGCGTGGCTTGCCGGCACCCTCACCGGTGGAGCCGGTCTCGGCCGCCGAGGAGCGGGTGGACGCGGGCCCGTCGACCGCCGCGGCGGCGCCCTCGGCGGCCGGGCCGGCACCACGGGTCCGCCGGCGGGGCCGGCTCTTGCCGGGACCGGCCGGCTCGGCGTCGTCCCGGCTGCCGCCATCGCGACCGCCGCCGTCCCGACCGCTGCTGTCCCGTCCGGGACCGGACTGCGCGCCGCCGGACCGGCCGCTGCCGACCGGGCGCTGCCGCTTGCCGGTCTCGCCCAGGTCCTCGAGCTGCTCGGCGCCCAGACCCTCCCGGGTGCGCTGCGCGCGAGGCAGCCGGCCGGTGGCCGACTCCGGGACGTCGAGGTCGGCGTAGACCCACGGGGAGGTGGAGTAGGTCTCCGGCGGCTCGGCGAAGTCGAGGCCCAGTGCCTTGTTGATCAGCTGCCAGCGGGGGATGTCGTCCCAGTCGACCAGGGTCACCGCGACGCCGGTGCTGCCGGCGCGGCCGGTGCGGCCGATCCGGTGCACGTAGGTCTTCTCGTCCTCGGGGCACTGGTAGTTCACGACGTGGCTGACACCGGTGACGTCGATGCCGCGGGCGGCGACGTCGGTGGCGACCAGGACGTCGACCTTGCCGGCGCGGAAGGCGCGCAGCGCCTGCTCGCGGGCACCCTGGCCCAGGTCACCGTGCACGGCGGCAGCCGCGAAGCCGCGGTCGACCAGGTCGTCGGCGACCTTCTGCGCGGTGCGCTTGGTGCGGCAGAACACCATCACCAGGCCGCGGTCGCGCGACTGCAGCACCCGGGACAGCAGCTCGGGCTTGTCCAGGTTGTGCGCCCGGTAGATGAACTGGGTGGTCTGCGGGACCGTGCTGCCCTCGTCGTTGCCGTGCGCCCGGATGTGCGTGGGCTGGGTCATGAACGAGCGGGACAGGGTGACGATCGGGCCGGGCATCGTCGCGGAGAACAGCATCGTCTGCCGCTTGTCCGGGACCATCGCCAGGATCCGCTCGATGTCGGGGAGGAATCCGAGGTCGAGCATCTCGTCGGCCTCGTCGAGGACGAGGACCTTGACCTTGCCCAGGATCAGGTGACCCTGCTGCGCCAGGTCGAGCAGCCGGCCGGGCGTGCCGACGACGATCTCGACGCCGGCCTGCAGCGACTGGACCTGCGGCTCGAAGGCGCGGCCGCCGTAGATGGCCTGCACCCGGATGCCGCGCCTGGCGCCGGCGGCGGACAGGTCGCGGGACACCTGGACGCAGAGCTCACGGGTCGGGACGACGACCAGCGCCTGCGGGACGCCGTCCCCGCCTTCGGCCGGCGGGACCACCCGCTGCAGCATCGGGACGCCGAAGCCCAGCGTCTTGCCGGTGCCGGTGCGGGCCTGACCGATGAGGTCGTGCCCGGCCAGCGCCAACGGCAGGGTGAGCTCCTGGATGGCGAAGGTGCGGGTGATCCCGACCTCGGTCAGTGCGGCGACGACGTCGGGGTGCACGTCGAAGTCGCTGAACAGCGGGCTGTCGCTGGCGACGGGTGCGCCGCCCAGCTCCTCTACCTGCTGCTCGATCTCCTCGGGGGCCGGGGCGCCGGTCTCGGCGTGCTCCAGCTCAGGGGCGGGGATGTTCTCGCTGGGGATGTTCTCGGTGGAGGTCAGTTCTCTCGCCTCGGTCTGGTGGGGGACCGGGGGCGTCGTCGGTGCCCGGGGTCGGGCGTTTCCCGGCGACGCCTGCCGGTCCCGGGGTCGGTTCCGGGATCGTTCGTCCACGCGCCGACGCGGCCAGCAGACCGGGCGTCCAGAGCAGACTGCCCGGGAGACGGCCCACGAGGGGCCGGTCTCGAGGAGATCCAGCGGTCATCAGCGCACACGGAAATTGCACTACAGGGAACGAGCCTGGCGGCCCGCTCATTCCATTCTAACCTGCGGCGCCCGCTAGCCTCGCTGCGCGCGCCGGGGGCGACCCCCGGGCGGGGACGGAGGGACGCGTGTGGCCACGGTCGACCAGAGAGCCGTTCCCGACCTGCTGGGAGTGCTCGCCTACGCCGAGCTGACCGCGTTCGACCGCCTGGCCGAGGACGCCCGCCTGGCGCCGACGCTCGACGGGCGCGCCTCGCTGGCCCGGATGGCCGCCGCCGAGGTGGCGCACCACGGCAGGCTCACCGCGCGGCTGCGGGAGCTCGGGATCGAGCCGGCGGAGGCGATGGCGCCCTTCGTCGCCCCGCTCGACGCCTTCCACGACGGCACCCGGGCCAGCACCTGGCTGGAGGGGCTCGTCAAGGCCTACGTCGGCGACGGCCTGGCCACCGACTTCTACCGGGAGATCGCGGCGTTCCTGCCCCAGCCGGACCGGGCACTGGTGGAGGAGGTGCTGGCCGACACCGGTTACGCGGATTTCGCCGTCCGCGAGGTGCGGGCCGCGATCGTCGCCGACCGCGCCGTGGCCGGTCGGCTGGCTCTCTGGGCCCGCCGGCTGGTGGGTGAGGCGCTCACCCAGTCGCAGGCGGTCATCGCCGAGCACGACCGGCTGGCCGAGCTGATCATCGCCGGCACCGGAGACCTCGCCGGGGTCGGGCAGCTGCTGCAGCGGATCACCACCGCGCACGGCCACCGGATGCGCGCCTTGGGGTTGAACCCATGAAGGGCCCCGGTGCCCCCCACGCCTCGCGAGCTCGGCGCGGGCCCCTGCACCGGGGCCGTTCCATCAGGCCCTACCGGGTTCCCTACCCGGCGATGAAACCGACCCGCCGCTGGTCTGCCTCGGCGATCTCGACGTAGGCGATGCGGTCGGTCGGAACGACGATGCGGCGACCCCGCTCGTCGACCAGGGTGAGGAGACCGTCCTTGGCCGCCGTCATCGCCTTGGACACCTCCGCCGCGATCTCGTCCGGCGTCTTGGGGCTGTCGATGACCAGCTCACGGGGCGAGTGTTGGACACCGATCTTTACTTCCACGTGGAGATGCCTCCTCAAGTCGGACTGCTGCTCGCCCACGCTAGTCCAGCCGGGGGCGACCGACCCGGCGCAGCAGGTGCGCCGACAGCGAACGCCGGTGCTCAGCCGGCCGAGCCCGCGGTGCCGCCGTCGTCCTCGCGCAGCGGGAAGCCGGACATGCCGCGCCAGGCCAGCGACGACATCAGGGCCACCGCCTCGTCCCGGGACAGCGTGCCCTTGCCGGCCAGCCACCAGCGCGCGCTGGTCTCGGCCAGCCCCGTCATCCCGGCCGACAGCAGCAGGGCCCGCTCCGGGTCGGCGCCGGTCTCGACCGCGATCACCTCGGCGATCGCCTCGATGCACTGCCGGGCGCCCCGGTCGACGGCGTCGCGGACGTCGGGGTCGTTGCGCAGATCGGACTCGAAGACCAGCCGGAAGGCCTCGCCCTCGGCGTCGATGAAGTCGAAGTAGGCGCCCACCGCGCCATCGACGCGGGTCCGGTTGTCGGCCGTCCCGGCCATCGCCTCGCGCACCCGGTCGCTCAGCTCGTCGACCTGCTGCTCCAGCAACGCCAGGTACAGCTCCCGCTTGCCGGGGAAGTGCTGGTACAGGACCGGCTTGCTCACCCCGGCCCGGTCGGCGATGTCGTCCATCGCCGCGGCGTGGAACCCCTGGGCGACGAAGACGTCGCGGGCGGCCCGCAGCAGCTGCTGCCGCCGGGCGTCGCGGGGCAGCCGGGACGTGCGGCGGGGGGACGCCGGCGCGGCGGCGGGTGCGGGTCGGCTGGGCTGCATGGCGGGGCGATGTTACCGGCGCGTCGCCTCCGCGGTCCGGGGTGCGGGGGCGGACTACCGTCGTCGGGTGACCGACGCCCGCCTCTCCGACGTGCCCCTGCCGCGGTCCCGGACCCTCGTCCCGCCGTGGCCGGGGCAGCAGGTGCCCGTCGCGGGTGGGCAGGTGTTCGTCCGGCACACCCCCTGGGTCGGCCCGGTCGGCGGCCGTGGGGAGCCCGGCGGCGGCGCCCCCGTCGAGCGAGCGCTGTACGTCCACGGGCTCGGCGGCGCCTCCACCAACTGGACCGACCTGGCGGCCCTGCTGGCCGTCCGGTTCGACGGGTACGCACTCGACCTGCCCGGGTTCGGCCGGTCCGCGCCGCCCCCGCGGGGCACCTACTCGATGCAGCGGCACGTCCAGGCGGTCGTCGACGTCCTCGAATGGGTCGTCGACCGCCCCGGGCCCGGCCGTGGCCGGCCGGTCCACCTGCTGGGCAACTCCCTCGGCGGACTGGTCAGCGTGTGGGTCGCCGCCCGTCGCCCCGACCTGGTCGCCACGCTGACGCTGGTCTCCGCGGCCATGCCGGTCTACCGGGTGCCGGCCGCCTTCGACCGGGCGATCGCCCTGGTGCTGCTGCCCGGCGTGCCGGCGCTGGCCGAGAAGCGGCTGGCGGGGGTGAGCCCGGAGCAGCGGGTCAGGGGGTTGGTGCAGATGTGCATCGGTGACCCGTCCCGGGTGCCCGAGGCCAGGCTGGCCGAGGCGGTGGAGGAGCTGCGCGAGCACGACGCCCAGCCCTGGGCCGGCCAGGCCCTGACCCGCAGCCTGCGCGGGCTGATGACGTCCTATCTGCGGCTCGGCCGGGCGAACGCCTGGCGGATGGCCCGGTCGGTCCGGGTCCCCTCGCTCGTCGTCTGGGGCGACCGGGACCGGCTGGTCGACCCGGCGCTGGCGCCCCGGCTGGCCGCGGCGCTCCCCGACGCGAGGCTGCAGGTGCAGCCCGGGGTCGGGCACCTGGCGATGCTCGAGGCGCCGGAGGCGACCGCCCGGGCCGTGCTCGCCCTGGCCGAGGACGCCGCCCGCCGGTCGGCCGGCGCCGACGGCGACGGGCCCGCCCGGCAGCGGGCCTCCGGGCGGGCCTGAGGATCGGTCCGCCGCGACGACCTCCGGCGAGGTCTCCCTGGTCGGTGGTCCTCCGTGAGAACCTGGGCGGCGTGACCCGACCGGACCTCCGCACCCAGCGTGGTGCGGCTCCGGATGCGCCGGTGCCGGATCAGCGCGGGCGGGGGGCGGCGGAGCCACTCGTCGCCCGCCGCGCCCCGTTGGGCGCCACCCGACCAGTCGCCCGACGAACGGAGTCCGCCGGGCGGGCCCGGCGCTTCGTCCGCCGTTACGGATGGCGTGCCTACGCCGTCCCGGTGCTCACCGTGGCCACGCTCGTCGCCCTGGTCGACGTCGCGGCCACCAGCGTCGCCGGCCCCGCCCCCGGAGCCGAGCCGGCCGCTGCCGGACAGACCACGCCGGTCAGCCCGGAACCCACCGCGCCGCCCACTGCGGCCGTGGGTGAGGGCGTGCCTGCAGACGCAGACGCCGATGTTGACGCCGCCGCCGCGGCGCCGGGGCCCGCCTACGTCGAGCAGGGAGCCGGGACGGTGAGCGTCGTCGACGGCACCTCCGGGGTCTACGGCACCGGACCCCTCCAGCGGTTCGTCGTCGAGGTCGAGGACGGCATCGGCGTCGACGGGGCCGGCTTCGCCACCGCCGTGGAGGCCACCCTCGGCGACCCGCGCTCCTGGGGGAACGGCGGCCGCCTGTCGGTGCAGCGGGTGGGCGCCGCCGAGGCAGCGGCCGGGGCCTACGACTTCCGCGTGAGCCTGGTCAGCCCCGGCAGCATGGAGGTCTACTGCCCCGGGGTGGGCACCGGCGGCTACACGTCCTGCCGGTACGGCGAGCGGGCGGTGATCAACCTGGCCCGCTGGGAGACCGCTGTCCCCGACTACGACGGCGACATCCCCACCTACCGCCAGTACGTGGTCAACCACGAGGTCGGGCATGCCCTCGGCAACGGCCACCAGCCCTGCGCCGGCCCGGGCCAGGTCGCCCCCGTCATGCACCAGCAGACGCTCGGCCTGGACGGCTGCACCAAGAACGCCTGGCCGTATCCATGACATCGTCATCCTCCGGATGACACCGCGGCCAACGGCCGTCCCCAACGGTCGATGAGCCGTTGCCCGCGTCTTCGGCGGGAGCCTCCGGCCCCGCGCCGGAGCCGCGGACGGCCTCCGGCCGGCCCGGGGTTGCGTCTCTTCGGTGCCTTCCGTGGTGCTCGTCCAGTCCACTGCACTACTCCACAGACAGCCTCTCGGCGACTCGGAACACTCCGCCATGTCACGCTGTTGCGCAGTACAGGACGTCGGCGCAGGCCGACCGGTCCTGCCTGAACCTGCAGTCGCTGCGAAGGAGCCCCCGTGTCGTTGCCACCCCTGGTGGAGCCCGCTGACGACCTCTCGATCGACGAGGTCCGCCGCTACAGCCGCCACCTGATCATCCCCGACGTCGGGATGGACGGGCAGAAGCGGCTGAAGAACGCCAAGGTGCTGGCCGTGGGTGCCGGCGGCCTCGGCTCGCCGGTGCTGCTGTACCTGGCCGCGGCCGGTGTCGGAACCCTGGGCATCGTCGAGTTCGACACCGTCGACGAGTCCAACCTGCAGCGCCAGGTCATCCACGGCCAGTCCGACGTCGGCCGGTCCAAGGCCGAGAGCGCCCGCGACTCCATCAAGGAGATCAACCCGCTCGTCGACGTCCGGCTGCACCAGACCCGGCTGGACAGCTCGAACGTCGAGGAGATCTTCGGCCAGTACGACCTCATCGTCGACGGCACCGACAACTTCGCCACCCGCTACCTGGTCAACGACGCCTGCGTGCTGCTGAACAAGCCGTACGTGTGGGGCTCGATCTACCGCTTCGACGGCCAGGTCTCGGTCTTCTGGAACGAGCACGGCCCCAACTACCGGGACCTGTACCCGGTGCCGCCGCCGCCCGGGATGGTGCCCTCCTGCGCCGAGGGTGGCGTGCTCGGTGTGCTCTGCGCCACCGTCGGCGCGATCCAGGCCACCGAGGCCGTCAAGCTCATCACCGGCATCGGCGAGACGCTGCTGGGCCGGCTGATGGTCTACGACGCCCTTGAGATGACCTTCCGCGAGATCAAGGTCCGCAAGGACCCCGAGGGCGAGCCGATCACCGGGCTGATCGACTACGAGGCCTTCTGCGGTGTCGTGTCCGAAGAGGCCCAGGAGGCCGCTGCCGGTTCGACGATCACCGTCGACGAGCTCAAGGACATGATGGACGCTGGCAAGGACTTCGAGCTGATCGACGTCCGGGAGCCCAACGAGTACGAGATCGTCTCGATCCCCGGCGCGACGCTGATCCCCAAGGACGAGATCCTGTCCGGCCGGGCGCTGTCCCAGCTGCCGCAGGACCGGCCGATCGTGCTGCACTGCAAGACCGGTGTCCGCTCCGCCGAGGCGCTCGCCGCGGTCAAGGCGGCCGGCTTCAAGGACGCCGTCCACGTCCAGGGCGGCGTGACGGCGTGGGCGACGCGCATCGACAAGGCGCTCCCGACCTACTAGAAGGACCTCGTCCCTCCCCACGATAGAAGGACCCCGTCCTCCTCACCCCTCGCAAGCTCGGGGCGAGCCTCGGGACGGGGCCGGCGCCGCGGGTCCCTGGGACGCGGCCGTTCCAGCAGTTCACCCGCGCCCCGGTACGCCACTGCGCGTGCCGGGGCCCGGCTGCGTTTGACTGGTCGCATGTCCGATATCTCCCGTGCCGAGTTGCTGGAGCGCTACCAGCGGGCCCAGGCCCAGTTCACCGACCGCGTCGACGCCGTCGCGCCCGGGCAGTGGCACGCGCCAGCTCTCCCGGGATGGACCGTCGCGGACCTGATCGCCCACGTGACCGCCGACCAGCTGGCGGTTCCGCAGCTGCTGGCCGGTGGCACCCCGGACATCCGCGCCCGGACCTCTCCCGACGAGCTGCTCGGCGACGACCCGCTCACCGCGTGGGAGACCGCGGCCGACGACGCGCTCACCGCCTGGGCCGGGGACGGCGCCCTGGACGGGGCCGTCGAGCTGCCGGACGGACCCGCTCCCGCCGCCCATCACCTGCGCTCGACGACCGCCGCGCTCACCGTGCACGCCTATGACCTGGCCGCCGCGGTCGGCGGCGACACCGACCTCGACCGGGAGCTCGTGGCCGACGCCCTGCAGTTCGCCGAGGAGCATCTGGGGGACGACGGCGTCCCCGGTCTGGTCGACCCGCCCGCGGTCGTCCCGCCGGGCGCGGAGCTGCTCACCCGGCTGCTGGCCCGGTACGGCCGTCGGGTGTGATCACCGGAGCGCCCCGGGTCTGCCGGTGTGCGCCGCTACGCGCCGCTGCTCCCCGGCATCGAGCGCCACGCAGCCGATCCCGGAGGTCGTTCGAATGAGCCAGCCGCCCCAGGGCCCTCCTCCCACCTGGCCGGGGTTCCCGCCGCCCGAGGGGCCGCCGGGCCAGCCGCAGCCCGGGCCGTCCGGCGGCTGGGGGCAGCCCCAGCCCGGCCGGTACGGACCTCCGCCCGGGCAGGGTGGCTGGCCGCCGCGGCCGGCGCCGGGCCACGGGGAGCCGCCGACCCAGGCCGGCGGCGGGGGCGGGAGCAAGGGCCTGCTGATCGCCGGGATCGTCGGGCTGGCGGTGGCCGTCCTGGTGGTGACGGTCCTCGCGCTCACCCTGAACAGCGGCGGTGCGGACAGCGTCGCCTCCGCGCCCGCCCCGGTCAGCATCCCCTCGACGTCCGGTCCGTCGACCGCGCCGTCCACCGTGCCGGCCGGGCTGGACGCCTTCCTCGCCAGCCTGCCGGCGGACTTCGTCGACTGCGAGGAGGCGCCCCTCGCCGCCGACGGCGACCTCCTGGCCGCGGGATGCGGCGAGGCGACGAGCCGGCCGGGGCCGACGGGCGCCCGGTTCTACCTCTACCCGGACGTCGCCACCCTGGACGAGGTGTTCACCACCGACGTGCTCGGCAGCGGGCTCACCGAGTTCCCCGACGGCCAGGACTGCTCGACCGGCATCGGCTACGGCGGCTGGGACGTCGACGGCGCCGTCGGCGGCATGGTCGCCTGCACGATCGTCGACGACGGCACGGTGAGCATCGCCTGGACCGACGACGAGTTCCGCACCGAGGGGATCGTCGTCGCGCCAGGCAGCGCGCAGGCCGACGTCGCGGAGCTCTACGCCTGGTGGACCGAGAACAGCTTCTACCAGGGCTGAGATGACCGATCGCCCGCCGGCCGGACCGGACGTCGACGAGGCGGTGTTCGACGCCGTCGAGTCGATCCCACCGGGCCGGGTGAGCACCTACGGCGCCATCGGGCGGCTCGTCGGGGTCGGTCCCCGGCGGGTCGCCCGCGCGCTGTCCGGCGGCGGGGCGGCCGTTCCCTGGTACCGCGTCGTGCGCGCGGACGGAACGGCGGCCGAACCCGTCCGGGCCCGGCAGCTGGAGCTGCTGGCCGGTGAGGGCGTGCCGGTGCGCGGGCAGCGGGTCGACCTGGCCGCCGTCGGGTGGCCGGACGAGGGCTGGTGAAGGACCCCGTCCTCCCCTCCGCTCGCAAGCTCGCGAGGGAACCCGGGACGGGGCCACCTCCTCTCCGCTCGTGAGCTCGCGGAGGATCCCGGGACGGGGCCACGCGGACTGTCGGTGCCCCGTGGTCCCATCGAGGCGTGCGGGGAGAAGTAGCAGTCGCAGACGCAGGGATCCCGGCTCCGGGCGCGAGCCCGGCGCCGGTCTACCGGCTGGTGCAGCCGGCGGCAGCGCCGCCGGTCCGTCCCCGGCTCGATCCCACCCAGCAGGCGGTGGTCGATCACGCGGGTGGCCCGCTGTTGGTGCTCGCCGGCCCCGGCACGGGCAAGACGACGACGATCGTGGAGGCGGTGGCCGCCCGGATCGAGGCCGGCGCCGACCCCGAGCGGATCCTGGTGCTCACGTTCAGCCGCAAGGCCGCGGCCGAGCTGCGCGCCCGGATCACCGCGCGGGTGGGCCGCACCATCCGCGAGCCGGTGGCCCGCACCTTCCACTCCTACGCCTTCGGCGTGCTCCGCCGGGCCGCGGTGCTGCGCGGTGAGCCGTCCCCGCGGCTGCTCACCTCGGCCGAGCAGGACGCCGTCGTCGCCGAGCTGCTGCGCGGCGACGCGGCCGAGGACGGCATCCGCTGGCCGGCCGAGCTGGCTGCCGCGCTGGGCACCGACGGGTTCCGCGACGAGCTGCGCGAGCTGCTGCTGCGGGCCACCGAGCGCGGGGTCGACTCCCGTCGGCTCGCCGCCTGGGGGCGGGGGCGCGGCCTGGCCCACTGGGAGGCCGCCGCCCGGTTCGCCGACCAGTACGCGGGCGTCACCGCGTTCGCCACCGCGGCTCGCGGTGGGGCCAGCGGCTACGACCCGGCCGAGCTGGTCCGGGCGGCCATCGACGAGCTGCGCGACGACCCGGAGCTGCTGCGGTTCGAGCGGGAACGGGCCGGTGCGCTGTTCGTCGACGAGTACCAGGACACCGACCCCGCGCAGGTAGAGCTGCTCGAGCTGCTCGCCGGGGGCGGTGGCGACCTGGTCGCGGTCGGCGACCCCGACCAGGCCATCTACGCCTTCCGAGGAGCCGAGCCGCGCGGCATCCTCGAGTTCGGCGACCGGTTCCGGCATCGCGACGGCCGGCCCGCCGACCGGCTGTCGCTGGGCGTCTGCCGGCGCTCGGGCGCTGATCTGCTGGCCGTCAGCCGCCGGGTCGCCGAAGGCCTGCCCGGCCCCTGGGAGCACCGCCGCCTGGTGCCAGCGGAGGGCACCGAGCCCGGGTCGGCCGAGGTGCACGTCTTCGACTCCCCGGCCGTGGAGGCCGCCTACCTGGCCGACACGATGCGCCGCGCCCACCTCCTCGACCGGGTGCCGTGGTCGCAGATGGCGGTCGTCGTCCGTTCGGCGGCGGCCAGCCTGGGGCCGGTCCGCCGCGCGCTGACCCAGGCCGGGGTGCCGGTCGCCGTCTCCGCCGACGACGTCGGCCTGGCCGGGCAGCCGGCGGTCCAGCCGCTGCTCGCCGCGGTCGGCGCGCTGCTCCCGCCCCGCGCCGGGGGCGGGCGTGTCCCAGCCACCGATCCGGCGACGCCCGATGCCGTTCCCGCGGCGGCCGGGCTCGACGAGCCGGGCGCGGAGGCGCTGCTCGCCTCGCCGCTGGGTGGCGCCACCGTGCTGGACCTACGCCGGCTGCGCCGTGCCGTCCGGCGGGCGATGGCCGGCCGTGGGGAGGACCCGGCCCAGCGCGGCGCACCGCTGGCCGTGCTGCTCACCGACGCCACTCTCCTCGACGCGGTGCCCGAGCACGTCGCCCGGCCCGCCGCCCGGGTGGCGCGCGTGCTGGACGCCGGACGGCTCTCCCTCGCCGGTGGCGGCAGCGCCGAGGACGTGCTGTGGGCCATGTGGCAGGCCAGCGGGCTGGGCCCGAAGTGGGCCCGGGCCAGCGCCGCCGGCGGTCCGCACGGTGCGGTGGCCGACCGCGACCTCGACGCCGTGGTGTCCCTCTTCGACGCGGCCGCCGGGTTCGTCGACCGGCTGCCGCACGCCGAGGTCGCCGCCTTCGTCGACCACCTGGCCGCCCAGCAGCTGCCCGGCGACACCGGCGCGGCCCGGGCGCCGGAGGGCGAGACGGTGCGGCTGCTCACCGCGCACGCGGCCAAGGGCCTGGAGTGGGACCTGGTCTGCGTGGCCGGCGTGCAGGAGGGGCTGTGGCCCGACCTCCGCACCCGGGCCAGCCTGCTCGGCGCCGAGGACCTCGTCGACGCCGCGGCGGGCACCGACCCGGCCAACCTCGACCGCCGCACCCTGGCGCTGGCCGAGGAACGCCGGCTGTTCTACGTCGCCTGCACCCGCGCGCGCCGCCGGCTGGTGGTCACCGCCGTCGACGGCTCCGTCGAGGGCGGCGACGCCGGGGCCACCGCCTCCCGCTTCCTGGACCTGGTGGCGGCGCCCCCGACCGGCGGGGACGCCGAGGGCGCCCGGCCGCACACCGCCCTGCCCCGGCAGCTGACGCTGCCCTCCCTCGTCGCCGAGTTGCGGCGCCACCTCACCGACCCGCACACGCCGGCCGCGCGACGGGCCGGTGCGGCCGCCGTGCTGCGCCGGTTGGCCGACGAGCGGGTGCCCGGTGCCGCGCCGGCGACCTGGTGGGGGTTGGCGCCGCTGTCCGAGGACGCTCCGCTGGTCGACCCGCACGAGGTGGTTCCGGTGCGGCCCTCGGCGATCGACACCTTCCAGCGCTGTCCGCTGCGCTGGGTGCTCGGCGCGGTGGGCGCCGAGGCCGCACCCGAGGCCACCCGCACCGTGGGCTCGGCGGTGCACGATGTCGCCCAGCAGGTGGCCGAGGGCCTTCTGCCGGCCGAGGCGCGGGCGGTGCTGGACGCCGAGCTCGACGGCCTCGACCTCGGGCCGGGCTGGTTCGACCAGCGGCAGCGCGACCGGGCCCAGGAGATGCTCGCCAAGTTCCTGGCCTGGCACCAGCGGGCCGACCGAGAGCTGGTCGCCGCGGAGGAGGACTTCGACGTGGTGGTCGGCCGGGCGCGGCTGCGCGGCCAGGTCGACCGGCTCGAGCGCGACGGCGCGGGCCGGCTGGTGGTCGTCGACCTCAAGACCGGCAAGACCCCACCCCGCACGGTGGAGGAGCACGGCCAGCTGGCCGCCTACCAGGTGGCGGTCGCGGAGGGCGCCTTCGCCCAGCACGGCACCGCGACCGGCGGTGCCGCGCTGCTGCAGGTCGGCGGCGCGCAGAAGGCGGCGAAGGAGTACGCCCAGCCACCGCTGCCGGCCGAGGTCGACCCGCGACAGACCTGGGCGGGGGAGCTGCTGGCCGAAGTGGGTGAGGGCATGGGGGCGGGCAGTTTCGCCGCGCGCACCGACGCCGACTGCGAACGCTGCGCGTTCCGGCGCAGCTGCCCGATGCAGGAGTCCGGCAGGCAGGTGACCCGGTGACGCTGCGCGATCCGTGGTCGTCCGATGGCTTGTGGCCCCGCCCCGGGGTCCCCCGCGAGCCCGCGAGCGGAGGGGACGACGGGGTCCTCCAGCAGCTGGCGTTCGACCTCCCCGGCCTGGTCACCCCCGACGTGCCCGACCTACCACAGCTGCTCACCCCGGCCGAGGTCGCGGACCGCTGCGGGCTGGCCTACGCGCCGTCGGCGGAGCAGGCCGGCGTGGTGCAGGCGCCGGTGGACCGGCCGCTGGTGGTGGTCGCCGGCGCCGGGTCGGGCAAGACCGAGACGATGGCCGCCCGGGTGGCCTGGCTGGTGGCCAACCAGCTGGTCGCGCCGGAGGCGGTGCTCGGCCTCACCTTCACCCGCAAGGCGGCCAGCGAGCTCAACGCCCGGGTACGGCTACGGCTGGGCGCGCTGGCCGAGCATCCCGACACCGACCCGGCGCTGAAGGAGCGCCTCACCGTCGCCGCCCCGACGGTGGCCACCTACCACGGCTACGCCGCCGCGCTCGTCGCCGAGCACGGGCTGCGGATCGGCGTCGAGCCGGGCGCGGGCGTGCTGGGCCCGGCGATGTGCTGGGGCCAGGCGGCGACGGTGGTGGCCGGCCACACCGGTGACATGAGCGACGTGGCCCTGGGCCTGGTCACCACCACCGAGGACGTGCTGCAGCTGGCCGCCGAGCTGGGCGAACACGACATCAGCCCGGCGGCGCTGCGCGCCTGGACCACCCGGCTGGAGCAGCGGGTGGCCGGCTACCCCGACGCGGGCAAGAAGAGAGGGCCCTACGCCGAGGTGGTCAGGATGCTCGCCCGGCAGCGCGCCCGCGTGGCGCTGCTGCCGATGGTGGAGGCCTTCGAGGCCCGCAAGCGGACCGCCGGCGCCATCGACTACGCCGACCAGGTGGCCTTCGCTGCCACGGTCGCGGTCACCTCGCCCGAGGCCGGCCGGCGGGAGCGGGCCCGCTGGCGGGTCGTCCTGCTCGACGAGTACCAGGACACCAGCGTGGGGCAGCTGCGCATGCTGGAGGCGCTGTTCGGCGGCCCCGGTGGGCACCCGGTGCTGGCGGTCGGTGACCCGCGGCAGTCCATCTACGGCTGGCGGGGCGCGTCGGCCGGCACCATCGAGCGGTTCGGCCGCACGTTCCCGGGCACGTCCGAGCGGCCGTTCGAGCGGCTCACCCTGTCCACCAGCTGGCGCAACGACCGCGCGGTGCTGGCCGTGGCCAACACCGTCGCCGGGGCGCTGCCGCCGCCCGCGGAGGACCAGCCGCTGCCCGACCTCACGTCCTCGCCGGTCGCCGGCCCGGGCGAGGTCCGCTGCGGCCTGTACGAGACGGTCGAGGAGGAGACCGAGGCGCTCGCCGACCGGCTCGCCGCCGCCTGGCACGGAACGACCGAGCCGGCCGGTCGTGACGAGTGGGGCCCGGAGGGCTCCGCGCAGGAGCGACGCAGCGGCTCCGAGCAGCAGGGGGACGGCACCTGGCTGCGGGGCCGTCCGAAGGACGGCAGTGCGCACCGCCCGACCGTGGCGGTGCTCGCCCGCCGGCGCGCGCAGCTGCCCGGTATCGCCGCGGCGCTGCGGGGCCGGGGCGTCCCGGTAGAGGTCGTCGGCCTGGGCGGGCTGCTCGACGTGCCCGAGGTCTCCGACGTGGTCGCCACCCTGCGGGTGCTGGTCGACCCCACCGCGGGTGACGCGCTCGGCCGGCTGCTCACCGGCGCCCGCTGGCGGATCGGCCCGCGCGACCTGGCCGCGCTGGAGTCCCGCGCACGGGCGCTGGTGCGCGAGCGTGCATCCGGCGCGGAGGCACCTGCGCCCGCGGACGGGCCGGCGGTGCCGACGCCCCCGCGGGAGCGCGGCAGCATCGTCGAGGCGCTCGACGACCTCGGCCGGCCGGAGGCGTACTCCGCGGAGGGTCACCGCCGGCTGCGCCGGCTCGGCACCGAGCTGGCCGGGCTGCGCGCCCGGCTGGGGGAGTCGCTGCCCGACCTGGTCGACGAGGTCACCCGCACGCTGGGCCTGGAGACCGAGCTGGCCAGCCACCCCGACGTCAGCCCCGGCGGCGCCCGGGCGCACCTCGACGCGCTGCACGAGGTGGCCGCCCAGTTCTCCGAGCTGGCCGAGCTGCCCTCGCTGCCGGCCTTCCTGGGGTACCTCGCCGACGCCGAGGTCCGGGAGCGGGGCCTGGAGCCCGGTGAGGTGGCGGTCAACCCGGAGGCGGTCCAGCTGCTCACCGGCCATTCCGCCAAGGGGCTGGAGTGGGACGTCGTCGCCGTGCCCGGGATGACCGTGGGCCAGTTCCCGGCCCGCACCGACGCCGCCGACTCCTGGATCCGCGACCCGGGGGCGGTGCCCGCCGAGCTGCGGGCCACCGACCGCGCCGAGCTGCCGGCGCTGCGGCTGCCGGTGCCCGGGTCCGGTGACCAGGCGGCGGTCCGCGACGCGCTGGAGGACTACGTCGCGGAGTGGAAGGCGTTCGGGCTGGCCGAGGAGGTGCGGCTGGGCTACGTCGCCGTGACCCGGGCCAAGCACCTGCTGATCTGCTCGGGCAGCTGGTGGCGCGACGGCAAGACGGTGTGCGGGCCGTCCTCGTTGCTGGAGGCGGTGAAGGCGGCCTGCGAGGCGGGCGCCGGCGTGATCGACGCCTGGGCGCCCGAGCCGGAGGAGGGTGCCGACAACCCGGCGCTGGCCGAGTGGCCGGTCGGGGTGTGGCCGGCCGACCCGCTGTCGTCGGGACGGCGGCGGGCGCTGACCGCGGCCGCCGAACAGGTCGCCGCCACCCGGCCGCACCCGCTCATCGACGACACCCTTGGCGCGACCGATGACCCGCTGGTCGCCGAGTGGGTACGCGACGCCGACCTGCTGCTGCGCGAGCGCGCCGAGCACGGCCGGGGCACCGTCGACGTCCCGCTGCCGGCGCACCTGTCGGTGTCCGCACTGGTCGCGCTGCGTCGCGACCCGGCGGAGCTGGCCCGTCGGCTGCGCCGGCCGATGCCGGCCGCCCCCGCGCCGCTGGCCCGGCGGGGCACCGCCTTCCACGCCTGGCTGGAGGAGCGCTTCGGCACCTCCCGGCTGATCGATCTCGACGAGCTGCCCGGCTCGGGGGACGCGTCCGCCGCGTCGGACGCCGCGCTCACCTCGCTGCAGGGCGCCTTCCTGGCCAGCCCGTGGGCCGACCGGCAGCCGATCGACGTGGAGGCGCCGTTCGAGACCCCGCTCGGGCCGCTCACGCTGCGCGGGCGGATCGACGCCGTCTACGCGACGCCCGACGGGGGGTTCGAGGTCATCGACTGGAAGACCGGCCCGGTGCCCGGCCCGGCCGAGCTCGCCGCTGCCGGGGTGCAGCTGGCCGCCTACCGGCTGGGCTGGTCGCGGCTGATGGACGTGCCGGTGGAGCGGGTCAGCGCCGGGTTCCACCACGTCGCGGCCGACGTCACGCTGCGGCCGGTGGACCTGCTCGACGAGGCAGGACTGCTGGCGCTGGTCACCGGGACGGGCTGACGGGCCCGGCGCCCGGTGGCCACCCGCCCGAGGCCGGGGACGTCGGCCGCTTGGGTACGCCCGCCGCCGGGCCCAATGGTGTGGACGTCCGGTGGTGAGGGGCACGGGCGCGCTGCACGGAGACGAGTTGCTGCGCAAGGGGAAGGCTCGTGTCCTCGAGGGCGGCTTCAGGGACACCGCCGCCGAGCCCACGTCGGGGCCGCTCAGCGGGTCATCGACGTGTGCGGCTGGCTACGGTGAAGGCCCCGCACGAACCAGGTGACCCATACCAGCAGGACGGCTACATGGGTGGTCACAAAGCAGGCGTAGCCCCAAAGCGGCGAACGCGCGCGCCCGACGACTGTTATCTCCGGGAGGCTGGCGGCAAGCGGACCGATCAGCTCCCAACTCATCATGGCCCAGCCGACCGCCTCCACCTGTCGGTCGCTCAGCCGGCCGCTTCGCTGCAGACGACGCGTCACCTGCACCAACGCGACATTCATTACGGCCATTACGGCTGGTCCAGTCTGGATGCCAGCTCGGCCCCGGAGTCGTCGTACGACGGGACTGACGAGGGCCGCCGGTTCAGCCAAGAGGAAGGGCGCCTGGAGGTCGATCAGGGAAGCGCGAGCGCGCCTCTTGAAGTCCGCCTGGGGCGGCGGTGCGGTATTCAACGGCTTTGCGACCACGGGTTGATCATGCCCGAAACAGCGGGGCCCGCGAATCTGGACGATCAGGTCCCTAAGTTGGCCGCTCGGGGACACTTCGGTACGACCGCGTCAGCTCCCGAACGAGTAGCGCAGCTCAGCGTTGATGAGCTCATTGAGGTTTTCTCACCAGGTTCGGCGGCCTGAAGGACGTCGTCGCTGGTCGTCGCGGGTGTTCCGGATGTAGGCGCGGGCTCTCGGGGTCACGATCGT
>NZ_BAAGVS010000029.1:0-52397 GCF_054780755.1 Modestobacter lapidis
AACGCCCGGTCTCATTCCGAACCCGGAAGCTAAGCCTTTCAGCGCCGATGGTACTGCCCGGGGGACCGGGTGGGAGAGTAGGACGCCGCCGGACATCCTTTCGAAACGGGGGTCGGAGCATTGTGCTCCGGCCCCCGTTTTGCTTTTGTCTGCCATGTTCGCCCAGGCGTGGGCTCTGTTGCGCGTGCCCGTCCGTGGCGCGACAGTCGGACCGACGCCGCCGGGTGCGCCCCCAAGGGCGAGCGCCCGATGACCCAGTGAGGTACGTAGAACACCATGACAACTCCCCGACGAGGTCCGGCCGGTTCCGATCGTGGGCGCGGGGCGGGCGGTGGATCACGCGGTGGCAGCGCCGGCGGCTCGCGACAGAGTGGCGGCGGCGGACGCACCCCGCGCCCGGCTGGGCACCGGGGGGCTCGTCCTACCGAGGGCAGTCGAGAAGGTGCTCCAGGGAGGTCCGGGTCGTCACGTGACGATGCTTACCGCGCCCGCGGTGGTGCCGCTGGAGGCGAGTGGGGTGGCGGGTCGGCCGGCGGCCGGCCGCAGCGGGATCGTCGTCAGAATGGCGACCGCCCCCAGCGGGACCGCGTTCAAGGTGGGCGCCCGTCGGGTGACCGTCCGCAGGGCGGGGGTCGGCCGTCGGGTGATCGTCCGGCGTGGCAGGACCGGCGTCCCTCGGGTGACCGCCCGCAGGGCGGTGGCCGCCCGTCGGGTGATCGTCCGGCGTGGCAGGACCGGCGTCCCTCGGGTGAGCGTCCGCAGGGCGGTGGCCGTCCGTCGGGTGATCGTCCGGCGTGGCAGGACCGGCGCCCCTCGGGTGACCGCCCGCAGAGCGGGGGCCGCCCGTCGGGTGATCGTCCGGCGTGGCAGGACCGGCGTCCCTCGGGTGACCGCCCGCAGAGCGGGGGCCGCCCGTCGAGTGAGCGTCCGCAGGGCGGGGGCCGTCCGTCGGGTGATCGTCCGGCGTGGCAGGACCGGCGTCCCTCGGGTGACCGCCCGCAGGGCGGTGGCCGCCCGTCGGGTGATCGTCCGGCGTGGCAGGACCGGCGCCCTTCCGGTGAGCGTCCGCAGGGCGGTGGCCGTCCGTCGGGTGATCGTCCGGCGTGGCAGGACCGGCGCCCCTCCGGTGAGCGTCCGCAGGGCGGTGGTCGGCCTTCGGGTGATCGTCCGGCGTGGCAGGACCGCCGTCCCTCGGGTGACCGCCCGCAGGGCGGGGGCCGTCCGTCGGGTGATCGTCCGGCGTGGCAGGACCGGCGTCCCTCGGGTGACCGTCCGCAGGGCGGGGGCCGTCCCTCGGGTGATCGTCCGGCGTGGCAGGACCGGCGCCCTTCCGGTGAGCGTCCGCAGGGCGGGGGCCGTCCCTCGGGTGACCGTCCGGCGTGGCAGGACCGCCGCCCCTCCGGTGACCGTCCGCAGGGCGGTGGCCGTCCCTCGGGTGACCGTCCGGCGTGGCAGGACCGCCGTCCCTCGGGTGACAGTAACGAGCGCCCCACCCGTGACCGGCCGTCGTGGCAGGACCGGCGTCCCGGCCAGGATCGCCGCCCCGGCGGTGGGCGCCCCGCGGACACCGTGGCCGAACGGCGCCCCAGCGGGCCCGAGCTGCCGGAGTGGGCCGACGTGCGCGAGCTCGACCCGGCCGTCCGAACCGCCCTCCGCGGGCTCGAGTCGCGGAACGCGGAGACCGTTGGCCGTCACCTCGTCGCCGCCGGTGGCCTCCTCCGCGAGGATCCTGAGCTGGCGCTCGAGCACGCCCGGGCGGCCCGCGACCGCGCGTCCCGCATCGCTGCCGTACGCGAGGCCGTGGGCGTGGCTGCCTACCACGCGAGCGACTTCGCGGAGGCCGCGCGGGAACTGCGCGCCTACCGGCGGATGACCGGGGACGAGAGCTACCGCGCGGTCCTGGCCGACTGCGAGCGCGCCCTCGGCCGGCCGGACAACGCCCTCCGTCTGGTGCACGAGGCCCTCGACGCCAACCCCGAGCCCGACGAGGTCGTCGAGCTGCGGCTCGTAGAGGCCGGCGCCCGGCATGACCTGAACGAGCTGCCCGCCGCCCTCCTGGTCCTGGAAGCGGCCCTCGGTGGCCGCCCCACTCCCGGAGGACTGGGCCGGGCCGACCTCGGTCAGCTCCGGCTGGCCACCGCCTACGCCGACCTCCTGGAAGAGCAGGGCGACGGTGAACTGGCGGCCGAGTGGTTCGGCGCCATCGCCGCTGTCGACCCCGACGACCTGACCGGCGTCTCCACCCGCTTCGGCGATGAGGACGGCGATGAGGACGACGGGGAGGACGACGGGGATGACACGGACGAGCAGCGCGGCGGTGCCGAGGCGGCCGGAGCACAGGCTGAGCCTCAGGTTCAGGTTCAGGCTCCGGTCGGGGTAGAGGGGGAGGGCGCAACTCCGCAGCACGAGTTGATCGACGCCACGGGTGACGAGGAGTTCGACCTCGGGGACGCGGTGGAACCGGACGACGTCGAGGCCGAGGTCGCTGAACTGCTCGGTGAGGCACCGCCGGCGCGGGCGGTCCTCGAGGCCGACCACAGCCGCCTCTTCCAGGAGGCGCCGGGGCAGGCCGCGGACGAGGATCCCGGGCCGGGCGAGCAGGACCCTCCGACGAACTGAGCTACCGCGTCCACACCGGCCGGCGCCGTCCACAGTTGCCGGACGGCGCTGGCCGGGCCCCGTCCCCGGGGCGACTCTCGGGCCATGAGCCTGTCAGTCATCGACCGGAACGACGTCGTCCTGCGTGGCCGGCTGTCGGCATCCCCGGAGTTCCGCCCGCTGCCCAGTGGCGACACCCTCCTCGTGTTCAAGCTGGTCGTGCGGCGGGAGACCCCCCGCCCGCGCGGGCCGAAGTCCGACATCATCACCTGCGTCAGCTACCTCCCCGCCCTCCAGCGGTACGCAGCCGCCTGGACGCCGGACGACGTGGTGGAGGTCGAGGGGGCGCTGCAGCGGCGGTTCTGGCGGACCCCCACGGGCACCGCCATTGCTTACGAGGTCAACTGCCGCCGCGGGCGCAAGGTCCCGGGGGCAGCGCGGCGGGCGCCACGGACGGCGTGACCGCGTGCGGTCACGCCGTGTGCCGGCGGCCGGTCAGCCGTCGTGCGGTCGCAGTACCAACCCGGTCCGGGGCTTGGGCACGAACAGGGTCGACTTGCGGGGCATCCGCGCACCGGCCCGCGCGACGGCCGCCACGTCGGCCGGCGACGGCGAGTGCAGGAGGACGGCGACGCCGGCCCGCTCCCGTGCCGATCTCAGCGCCTCGTCGACGTCGTGGGCGACCAGCACCGACGCCGGGTCGTCGGAGCGGCCCCACAGCCGACCGAACAATCCGTGGTGGGCCAGCACCACGTCCAGTCCCCGCCAGGCCTCCGGCGCCTCCGCGGGGACGGCATCGCGCACCGCGCCGGTGGGTGCCGACAGCTCCGCCACCCGCTGTCCGTCGGTGACCAGGAACGTGGCCGGGCCAGGGCCCGCCGGCCAGCTCCGCAGGAACGCGTCCGTGTCCCCGTCGGGAGGGGTGAGCTCCCGGACCGTGAAACCGGCGGCGGCCGACGTCAGCGCCGTGTCCATGGTGAGGTCGGGCACCACCCGGTGAATCGCTCGCAGGTGCAGCCCGCCGGGTCCCATCGGGGTCACCAGCGCGAGAACGGCGCCGGCGTGCGCCGCACCACTGCGCTGGTGCTCCGTGGCGGCGGCGAACCGGTGGTGACCATCAGCGATGACCGCAGCGGTGCTCGCGAAGGCCGCGGTGAGCGCGTCCAGGACCGCCGCGTCGGTCACCCGCCAGAGCCGGTGCCGGACGCCGTCGGGATCGGCGACCTCCAGTGTCGGTGGCCCCACGGCCGCCGCCTGCGTCAGCGCCGCGACCGCGGCGTCGGTGTCGTGCGCCAGCACGATCGGCTCGAGGTCCGTGCGGGTCGCGGCCAGCAGAGCGCGGCGCCCCTCCACGGCAGGGGCATAGGTGTCCTCGTGCGGGAGCACCGCCGCGGACCCGCGAGGAGGGAGGGCGACCGCCCCGAGCCACCCCGTGGTGGCTGCTCGTCCCGGTGGTGCCATCTCGTAGCGCCAGAGCGCGGGCACCGGGTCGCGGACCAGGACCCCCTCGTCGAGCCACCGGTCGAGGGTCGCCGCGGCGGTCTCGGCCGGGTGGCGGTCACGCGCAGCACGACCGCCATCCTCGCGCTCGTTCGCCTCGACGTGCGGGAGGATCAGACGGACGATGTTGTGCGGGTCCTCCCCGGCCAGGCGCTCGCGGCCCGCCGCGGTCACCAGGTCGTAGGCCGGGGAACTGACCCTGGCCAGGTGCGAGGGATCGTGCCGCCGGTAGGTCAGCGCCCTGATGGGGCGGACCTGCAGCCCGTCGGGCCGGGGGAGCGGCTGGTCCACCGGCGGAACGGGCACACCGTCGATCGTAGGTCGGCGCCGGCCGATCGGCCCGAGGCGGCTGCGCGGCCTCCGGGCCCTGCGTGGTGCGATCGCCGGATGACCACCTCGCGCACCAGCCCCGCGGCGCGGCTCCACGGCAGCGCGGACCGTGCCCCCTCGCCCCTCGCAGCCGGCTCCGCCGAGCCGCCTGCGGTCCTCTTCGACGTGGCGCTGCTCGACCTCGACGGCGTCGTCTACGTCGGTCCCGCGGCCGTTCCCGGCGTTCCGGCCGCGCTCGAGGCCGCCCGCCGGGCCGGCATGCGCCTCGGGTTCGTCACCAACAACGCCGCGCGCACCCCGCAGCAGGTGGCCGACCACCTGACCGAGCTGTCCGTGCCCGCCGAGCCGGACGACGTCATCACCAGCTCCCAGGCAGCCGCCTCGGTCGTCGCCGCGCTGGTGGGTAGCAACGCACGCGTCCTGCCGGTCGGGGGCCCCGGCGTCGCCGCGGCGCTCACCGCCGCCGGGCTCACGGTCGTCGAGCGGGCCGAGGACGCCCCGGCCGCCGTCGTGCAGGGGTACGGGCCGTCGGTCGGGTGGACGCAGCTCGCCGAGGCCGTCGTCGCGGTCCGCGGGGGCGCGCGGCACGTGGCCACCAACGCCGATGCGACCATCCCCTCACCACGCGGCGTGCTACCGGGCAACGGGGCTCTCGTGGGAGTGGTCAGTGCGGTCACCGGCCAGCCACCGCTGGTCGCGGGCAAGCCCGACCCGGCGATGCACGCCGAGTGCGTCCGGCGCACCGGCGCCCGGCGCCCCCTTGTGGTCGGCGACCGGCTCGACACCGACATCGAGGGTGCCCGCCGCGCCGGGGCGGCCAGTCTGCTGGTGCTGTCCGGTGTCACCGGGCCGCCCGAGATGCTCGCCGCGGGGCCGGACCACCGGCCCGACCTGCTCGCCCGGGACGCCGCCGGCCTGCTCACCGTGCACCCGCCGGTGGTGCCGGTCGACGGGGGATGGCAGTGCGGAACCTGGCGGGCGCGCGCCGGCGGGCCGGGCGTGGTGACGCTCGTGGCAGGAGGCGCGGTCGGCCGTGGAGCCGACCGCGACGCACCCACCCGGGCGGGCAGCTCCGGAGACGACCTGGACGGGCTGCGGGCGCTCGCCGTCGCCCACTGGGCGGCGGCCGGGGAGCGGCCTCAGCCGGCCGTCGTGCGGGCCGGCGACGACGCCGCTGCGCAGGCGGTGACCGCCTGGGGCCTGGAGGTGCCGTGAACCCGTCCGCGGGATGCATGCCGGCATGCGCCGTGCGTGGGCCGGTGCGTCGCCCACGCCCGGGATCAGAGCATCGAGCGGAGCCGGAGCATGTCGCGGAGCCCGGCTTCCAGCTTGACCCGTCCGCTGGCCCACGCCGGCGTGAACGACAGCTGCCCCGACGTGAGCGCCAGGAGGTCGTCGCTGGACATGGTGAGGCGGATGTCCGCCTTGGGCGCCGACGGGCCGTCCGGAACGGCGGTCAGGTCGTGCACCGACCCGCCGGCCAGCCGCCCGCGCACCAGCTGGCCCAGATCGGTCAGCCGGCAGGAGACCGAGCGGTCCAGGCCCCGGGCGCCGTCCGAGGCGGCCAGCCGGCCGACGAAGCCCTCCAGGGCGGTCATGCACTGCTCGAGCGTCGCCACGTGCGGGGTGCCTCCTCCGGCGGACCGATCGCGGACGCGGCGTCCACGGGGTCGGACGGGGACGCTACCTCCCGGCTCCGGGTGCGGATCCCGATCGCCGGTCGCCGGCGGTGGCCGCCCGCCGGCGACCGTGCACGGTCGGTTCGGGCCGGTAGCCTCGGACGAGCCCGACCCTGGCGCTGACCGCCCGACGGAACCGGAGGAGGACCTGTGACCGAGCCCCACCCGCAGCACCCGGTTCCGGGGTCGCAGCATCCCGTCCCGGGCCCTCCGCGTCCCGTGCCGGCACTCCCGCGCGACGATGCCCTCGGGTCCGAGCAGCCCGCCGACCCGTTCGCCGGTCTCGCCGGGCAGCCAGTGGCCGAACACGTCGCTGTGTACGAGGCGGAGCACGACCGCCTGCGGCGCGAGCTGTCGACCATCGATCAGCTCTGATGGCACGACGCAGCCGGCTCGACGCCGAGCTCGTTCGCCGTGGTCTCGCGCGGTCGCGGGAGGACGCGGTCCACCTGATCGCCGAGGGGCGCGTGCTCGTCTCCGGACAGGCGGCCACCAAGCCGGCCACCGGCGTGGAGGCCGGCACGCCGGTGCTCGTCCGCACCGACCCCGACGAGCCCCGGTGGGTCAGCCGGGGTGCCCACAAGCTGCTGGGCGCACTGGCGGCCTTCCCCGTCGAGGTCGGCGACCGCCGAGCGCTGGACGCAGGTGCGTCCACCGGAGGTTTCACCGAGGTGCTGCTCAGCCGGGCCGCCCGTGAGGTCGTCGCCGTCGACGTCGGGTACGGCGAGCTGGCCTGGTCGCTGCGCACCGACGAGCGGGTCGTGGTGCACGAACGCACCAACGTCCGCGACCTGTCGCCCGGGACGATCGGCGGGCCGGTCGACCTGATCGTCGCCGACCTCTCCTTCATCTCCCTGCGCCTGGTGCTGCCTGCGCTCATCGCCTGCGCCACGCCCGACGCCGACCTGCTCCCCATGGTCAAACCGCAGTTCGAGGTGGGCCGGGACCGGTTGGGCGCCGGGGGAGTGGTCCGGGACCCGGCGTTGCGCGCCGACGCCGTGCGCACCGTGGCGCGGGCCGCGGCCGACCTCGGCTGGGGCACCGCGGGAGTGGTGGCCAGCCCGCTGCCCGGCCCCGCCGGGAACGTGGAGTTCTTCCTCTGGCTGCGGCGGGACGCACCCGCACCGGAGCCGGCCGACATCGAACGAGCAGTCCAGGAAGGACCCCAGTGAGTCAGAGCGCCTCCTCGCCGCCGGAGCAGGCGACCCGGCGGGTGCTGCTGGCCGTGCACACGGGCCGGGCCGACATCGTCGAGCTCGCCCGGGCAGCGGCCGCCCGGCTGGCCCGGGCCGGCATCGTGGTCCGGGTGCTGGACGACGAGTCCGTCGCGCTGGCCATCCCCGGCGCCGAGGTCTGCGCCTTCGGCCCGGACGCAGCCCTGGACGCCGAGATCGTTCTCGTCCTCGGTGGCGACGGGACGTTCCTGCGCGCCGCCGAACTGGCCCGGGCCACCGACGCCGCACTGGTCGGGGTCAACCTCGGGCGGGTCGGGTTCCTCGCCGAGACCGAGCCCGAGACGGTCGAGGACACCCTCAGCGCTGTCGAGCACTGCCGCTACGAGGTCGAGGAGCGGCTGACCATCGAGGTCGCGGTGCTCGACGCCGACGGCCGTCAGGTGGGGGCCACCTGGGCGCTCAACGAGGTGTCGGTGGAGAAGGCCGAACGCTCCCGGGTCCTCGATGTGGTGCTGGCCATCGACGGTCACCCGCTCACCAGTTTCGGCTGCGACGGCGTGCTGTGCGCCACCCCCACCGGGTCCACCGCCTATGCGTTCTCCGCCGGCGGCCCGGTGGTGTGGCCCGACGTCGACGCGCTGCTCGTGGTGCCGACCAACGCCCACGCCCTGTTCGCCCGGCCGCTGGTCACCTCGCCGACCTCGGTGCTCACCGTCGCCGTGCCTCCCGACGGCAACCGGGCACGCATCTCGGCCGACGGCCGCCGCATCATGGAGGTGCCCGACGGCGGCCGGGTCGAGGTGCGCCGCTCCGACCGGCCCGTCCGCATCGCCCGGGTCAACCACACCTCCTTCGGTGACCGGCTGGTGGCGAAGTTCGGGCTGCCCGTCCGCGGTTTCCGGGACGCCCGCTCGCACGGCCCCGGCCACGAGGCCCCGGGCTGGCGCAGCGTTCTCGACCGGGAGATCACCGCCACCGACGGCACCACGGCGCCCCGGGGCGTTCCCGGCCCGCAGAGCCGGCACCACGGGCAGGAGGTGACCGGTGGCGACCAGGACGGCCGGGCGTGAGTCCGTCAAGAAGTCCGGGAAGGCCCCGACGCCACCGGCCCCTGACCCCGTCGGCGCGGCACCGGGCAACGGCGCGCTCGCCGAGCTGCACATCCACGGCCTCGGGGCCATCGACGACGTCACCCTCGAGCTCGGGCGCGGCCTGACCGTCGTGACCGGCGAGACCGGTGCCGGCAAGACCATGGTGGTGACCGGGCTGACCCTGCTGTTCGGCGGCCGTGCCGACCCCGGCCGTGTCCGGGCCGGTGGCCGGGCCGGCGTGGAGGGCCGGCTGCTGCTCCCACCCGAGTCGCCGGTGTGGGCCCGGGCCGCCGACGCCGGCGGCGAGCCGGACGAGGACGGCACCCTCATCCTGGCCCGCACGGTGAGCGCGGAGGGGCGCTCGCGGGCGTATCTCGGCGGCCGGAGCGTCCCGGTGGGCGTGGTCGCCGAGCTCGCGGAGGACCTGCTGGCCGTCCACGGGCAGACCGACCAGCTCCGGCTCACCCGGCCCGCCGAGCAGCGGCGCGCGCTCGACCGCTACGCCGGTCCCGAGCACCTCGCCCTGCTCGACGAGCACCGTGCCGCCCACGCGCACTGGCGCCGGCTGGCCGACGATCTCGACCGCCGGCGCAGCCAGGCCCGCGAGCTCGCGCAGACCGCCGACGTCCTGCGGCACGGTCTCGAGGAGATCTCCGACTTGGCCCCCGAGGCCGGGGAGGATGAGGCGCTCGACGCGCAGGCCACCCGGCTCGGTGACGCCGACGCGCTACGGGCGGCCGCCGACGAGGCCCGGCTGGCCCTGGTCGGCGACGTGACCGGCGACTTCGGTGGGGGAGCTGAGCTCCCGCAGGACGCCACCACGTCCCTCGCCGTTGCCGAGCGGGCCCTGGCCGGTTCCAACGACCCGGCGCTCGTCCTCCTGTCCCGGGACCTCGCCGACGCCGTCGCCGTGGTGTCCGACGTCGCCGTCCAGCTGGCCGGCTACGTGGCCGACCTGGATGCCGACCCGGCCCACCTGGCCGAGGTGCTCGACCGGCGCGCCGCGCTCACCGCGCTGGTCCGCAAGTACGCCGACCCCGGCGAGGGGTTGGCCGGGGTGCTGGCCTGGGCGGCCGACGCCACGGACCGGCTGGCCCAGCTCGACGTCTCCGACGAGGCGCTCGAGGCCCTGACCGCCGCCCGGGACACCGCCCGCGAGGAACTGGCCGCGCTGTCGGCCCGGGTCACGGCCGGCCGCACCGCCGCCGCGGAAGGGTTCGCCGCGGAGGTCGGCACCGAGCTGGCCGGACTCGCGATGAAGAACGCCCAGGTGTCCTTCCGGATCGACACCGACGCGGACCACCCGGGCCCGGAGGGCGTTGACGAGGTCGCGCTGCTGCTGTCCCCGCACCCGGGCGCACCGGCCCGGCCGGTGCACAAGGGCGCCTCCGGCGGGGAGCTCTCCCGGGTCATGCTCGCCATCGAGGTGGTCTTCGCCGGCGCCGACCCGGTGCCGGTGATGGTTTTCGACGAGGTCGACGCCGGTGTCGGCGGGCAGGCCGCCGGCGAGATCGGGCGGCGGCTGGCCCGGTTGGCCCGCGAGCACCAGGTCGTCGTGGTCACCCATCTGGCGCAGGTCGCCGCCTTCGCCGACAACCACCTCGTGGTGGACAAGTCACCGGACACCGCGCAGGGCGTCACGGCCACCGACATCCGGGCCGTGGACGGCGAGGACCGGGTCCGGGAACTGGCCCGGATGCTGTCCGGACTGGCCGACAGCGACACGGGGCAGGCGCACGCGCGGGAGCTGCTCGCCGTCGCGGCGGGGCGGCAGTAGCAGGGCCCGTTCCGCGACGGGCGGGGAGGAGGGGGAACGCGGTTTGTGGCCCCCTCCCGGGTCCCGGCCCGAGCTTGCGAGGGTTGGGGAGGAGGGGGTCCTTTCTCAGCGGCGCTTGGCGTACCCGGCCAGGCCGAACTGGAGCAACGCCAGCCCGCGGCGGCCCGTGGCGCGCAGCTCGGCGACCAGCTCGGGCCCCGAGGCGCCGGCCAGCACCCGATCGCGGGCCAGCTCCAGCATCGCGGCGTACAGCCCGAGCACCGCGTGCGCGGCCAGCCACGGCTCGAGCGCCGCCGCCGGGGAGTGCGTCTCCAGCGCGATCTCCTCGGCCAGCGCGTCGGTGAGCGTGCCGAGGATCTCCCGCTCCCGCACCTGCAGGGTCCGGCTGCCCCGGATCACCCGGGCCATCTCCGCCACGCCGTCGGCTGCGGCCGGCGAGCCCAGCTGGCTCACCGCCGCCACGACGAAGCTGCCGGCGGCCGCGGCTGCGGACTCCCCGGCCGGACGGCGGCGCACCGCCGCGACCAGGGCGGCCCCCATCGGCGGGTCGGCCTCGAAGACCAGCCCCTCCTTCACCGGGAAGTGGTTGAACACCGTCTTCTCCACGACCCCGGCGCGCTGGGCGATCTGCTGCACGCTGACGGCGTCGAAACCGCGCTCGCTGAACAGCGCGGCCGCGGCGTCCACGATCGCCTCGCGGGTCTGCTGGTGCCGCACCTCGCGCTTGTTCGGGCCGCTGCGGGTCCGCCCCCGGCCGGCCTTCCGCGGGACGCCCGCGGCACCCTCCGCGGGGACGTCGGTGCCTCTCCCGACGGATTCCGGGGCGGCGGCCGTCCGGACGGCGAACTCGACCACCTGGGCGGTCCCGTCTGACTCCGGCGAGCCGGCCGGTCCGTCGCCGGCGCGCTCCCCGGGCGCGGTGCCGGGGGCCCCGGCCCGCGCTGAACCGACGTCACCGACCTCCTCGACGTCGTCGCCGTACCCGGGCACCTCGGCCACCACGTTGCCCACGACAGTCGCTGTACGCGGCTGTGCGGCCGCCCCACCAGTCACGACAGTCACGCTAGTGACGGACCGATCACCCTTCCGCGGAGCTGGCGCGACGCCGCGCCGGGCGTGTCGCGTCGGACCCGGTGTCGTTCACCGAGCGTGATCGAATCGTTGCAAACGCGCGTCGGCATCGGGTCGTCGACCCGCCCATGGGAGCATCGGGAGATGCGCATCGGCACCGTGCGGCGCGGTAGGGCGTCCGAGACGGCACCCGGGGTGAACGGGACCGTTCGCGTCGACCGCCGGACCAAGAACCTGACCAAGCGGCTGCGGCCCGGCGAGATCGCGGTGATCGACCACATCGACATCGACCGGGTCAGCGCCGACTCGTTGGTCGCCGGCAAGGTCGGCGCCGTGATCAACGCGGCGCCCAGCATCTCCGGGCGCTATCCCAACCTCGGTCCCGGGATCCTCGTCGCGGCGGGGATCCCGCTGATCGACGGCGTGGGCAAGGACGTCCTCACCCGGATCAAGGAGGGCGCGGCGGGTCGCGTCGAGGGCAATCAGCTGTTCATCGGCGACGAGGTGGTCGCCGAGGGCGTGCGGCAGGACGACGACTCGGTCGCCGCCGCGATGGCCGAGGCCCGCACCGGACTCTCCGCGCAGTTGGAGGCCTTCGCCACCAACACCATGGAGTACATGAAGCGCGAGCGCGCGCTCCTGCTCGACGGGGTCGGCGTCCCGGACGTCACGACCACCATCGACGGCCGGCACGTGCTGGTCGTGGTCCGCGGCTACGACTACAAAGAGGACCTCCAGGCCCTCCGCCCCTACATCCGCGACTACCGGCCGGTCCTCATCGGTGTCGACGGCGGCGCCGACGCGATCAAGGAGGCCGGCTACCAGCCGGACATGATCATCGGCGACATGGACTCGGTCAGTGACTCCGTGCTGCGCTGCGGGGCCGAGGTGGTCGTGCACGCCTACCCCGACGGGCGGGCGCCCGGGCTGAAGCGCGTGCAGGACCTCGGCGTGGACGCCATCACCTTTCCGGCGGCGGCCACCAGCGAGGACATCGCGATGCTCCTGGCCGACGAGAAGGGAGCGACCCTGATCGTGGCCGTCGGCACGCACGCCACGCTGGTGGAGTTCCTGGACAAGGGTCGCGGCGGCATGGCCTCGACCTTCCTCACCCGGCTGCGGCTGGGCGGCAAGCTGGTCGACGCCAAGGGGGTCAGCCGGCTGTACCGCAGCCGCATCTCGACCCCCACGCTGGTGGTGCTCGTCCTCGCGGCGTTCCTGGCGATCGGCTCGACGCTGGCGGTGTCCACCGCGGGCCGGGTCTACCTCGACCTGCTCATCGACCAATGGGACAGCTTCGTGTTCTGGCTGGAGAACCTCTTCTCGTGATCGACTTCCGTTACCACCTGGTCTCCCTGATCGCGGTCTTCCTGGCCGTGGCGCTGGGAATCGTCATCGGGACCACCCAGCTCAACGGCCCCGTGCTGTCGAACCTCGAGGCGCAGGTGACGGCCCTGCAGGAGGACAAGCGCCAGCTCGAGGACGAGACCCAGCAGCTGCAGATCGCGCTGGACGAGGACGGCGCCTTCGACGAGGCCGTCGGCCCGACGCTCGTGCAGGACACCCTCGCCGGCCGCAGCGTCGTCCTGGTCGTCGGCAGCCCCGACGTGCCCACCGACGTCGTCGAGGGCGTGACGGCGCTGCTGGGCAGCGCCGGGGCCACCGTCACCGGCAGCATCCGGCTCGCCGGCGCCTACAGCGACCCCGACACCGCCAGCAGCCTGCAGTCCTACGTGACCGGCCCCGGACGGCCGCCGGGTGTCGTGCTGCCCGAGACCGACGACACCGGGGAACTGGTGGCCGCGCTGCTGGCCGGCGTGCTGATGGTGCCCGCCGACGGTGCGGCACCGCCCGATCCCGGCGCGACCTCCTCGGTGCTGGCCGGGCTCGAGGAGCTCGAGCTGCTCAGCCAGGACACCACCTCGGTGAGCCCCGCGAACTTCGCCGTCCTCCTCACCGCGGGTGGGTACCCCGAGGACGAGGACGCAGCCGAGCGCAACGACGCGCTGATCGACCTGGTCACCGCGCTGGACGCCCGTGGCTCGGGCGCCGTGGTGGCCGGGGACTCCACGTCGGCGACCGAGGGCGGCCTGGTCGCCGCGGTGCGTGCCGACGCCGCGGTCACCTCGGACGTCTCCACCGTCGACAACGTGGAGACCCCGGCCGGCCGGATCACCACGGTCCTCGCCGTCGCCGCCGAGGGACGCGGCACGTCGGGTGCGTACGGCACGGGCGAGGACACCCTGCCCGTTCCCGTTCCCGCGCCGTGACCGCCGGGCGTCGTCTCGCGCTCGCGGCCGGGGGCGCGCTGGCCGCGCGGGCCGGGCTGGCCGCGGCCGCGGTCCTGGACGCCGGGCCGGCCGGGGCCCGCTGGCAGCGCACCAACTACGCCCGGCGCCCGGTGACCCTGCTCGGCGGGCCGGTGCTGGCCGCCGCCGCGACCGGCACGGCCATCGCGGGCGCCCCGGCGGGGCAGCGGGTCGCCGCGGCGCTCGTCGGCACGGTGTCCGGTCTCGTCGGCGGCTACGACGACCTCGCCGGTG
The DNA here is from genome assembly GCF_054780755.1 of Modestobacter lapidis. Lineage (NCBI taxonomy): Bacteria > Bacillati > Actinomycetota > Actinomycetes > Geodermatophilales > Geodermatophilaceae > Modestobacter > Modestobacter lapidis. Next base: position 13,765 of record NZ_BAAGVS010000029.1, read on the forward strand.
CCCGGCCGGAGCAAGCTGCGGACAAGGGCCTGGCGGGGCACCTGGCCGCGCTGCGGGCCGGGCGGATCTCGGCCGGCGCGGTGAAGGTGGCCGGCATCGGGGCCGCGGCCGCGGTCGCGGCCGTGCTGACCCGGCGCGGCGCCGGCGGCTCCGCACTCGTCGACGGCGTGCTCACCACCGGCCTGGTGGCCGGGACGGCGAACCTGCTGAACCTGCTCGACCTGCGTCCCGGCCGGGCCGGGAAGGCGGCCGTCGGTCTGGCCGTGGCCGGCGTGGGTGGGCCGGCGGGTGGCCTGGCGGCCGGACCGCTGGGCGCCGCGCTCGGTGTGCTGCCGGCCGACCTGGGCGAGCAGGTGATGCTCGGTGACTGCGGCGCGAACGCCGTCGGCGCCCTGCTCGGGCTCCGGTTGGCGGCGCTGCCCGGCCGGCCCGTCCGGATCGCGCTGCTCGGTGTGGTCACCGCCCTGACGCTGGCCAGCGAGAAGATCAGCTTCACCCGGGTGATCGAGTCGACGCCGGGGCTGCGGGAGCTCGACCGACTCGGCCGCCGCCCGGCGTGATCCCGCAGCCGGGCCTGCCGGCCGCGTCGCGCCTCCCTTCCCCGCGCGGCCGCCGGGCGCTGACGGGCGTCGCCGCCGCGGCGCTGCTGATCTCCGTGCTCACGCTGCTGGCCCGGATGGCCGGTTTCGGCCGCACGCTGGTGTTCACCAACACCGTGGGCGCCGGCACCACGGGCGACACCTACGTGGTGGCCAACAGCGTTCCCAACATCGTCTTCGAGGTGGTGGCCGGCGGCGCGCTGGCCAGCCTCGTCGTCCCGATGCTCGCCGGCGGGATCGCCACCGGCGACCGCGAGCAGGTCCGCCGCACCGCCTCGGCGCTGCTGGGCTGGACCCTGCTGCTGCTGGTCCCGCTGGCGGTGCTGCTCGCCGTGCTGGCCCGGCCGATCGCGGCGCTGCTGCTCGGCGCCGACTCCGCCGACTCCGCGCAGGTCGACCTCGCCGCGCGCTTCCTGCTGGTGTTCGCCCCGCAGGTGGTGCTCTACGGCATCGGCATCGTGCTGACCGGCGTGCTGCAGGCCCACCGGCGGTTCGCCGGCCCGGCGCTGGCGCCGCTGCTGTCGTCCGTGGTCGTCGCCGGCGCCTACCTGCTGTTCGCCGGCATCGGCGGGGGGCGGCAGATCGCCGACCTGTCGACCGCGGCCGAGCTCGTGCTGGGGGTCGGGACGACGCTCGGCGTGGTGGCCCTGAGCCTGTCGTTGCTCGTGCCGCTGCGCCGCCTGCGGCTGGGGCTGCGCCCGGCGCTGCGGTTCCCGGTCGGCGCCGCCCCCCGGGTCCGGCGGCTCGCGCTGGCCGGGGTGCTCACCCTCGCCGGGCAGCAGCTGGTCGCCCTGGTGGCGATCCGGCTGGCCAACGACGGCGCCCCTGCCGGCACCCAGGTCACCTACCTCGCCGGCATGACGGTCTTCCTGCTGCCCTGGGCCGCCCTCGCGGTGCCGCTGGCCACCTCGGCCTACCCGGGGCTGAGCGAGCGGGCCGAAGTGGGGGACGAACCCGGCTACCGGCGTGCGCTGGCCCCGGTGCTGGTGCTCACCGTCGTCTCGGCGGCGGTGGCGGCCGCCGGCCTGGTCGCGGTCTCCGGCCCGCTGGCCCGGGTGTTCTTCGCCACCGAGGACGGCAGTGGCCCGGCGGCGGCGCTGCAGGCCACGATCGTCGGCTTCGCGCCCGGGCTGCTCGGTTACGGACTGGTGGCGCTGCTGTCCCGGGCCCTCTACGCCCGCGGGCTGTGGCGCGCGCCCACGGCCTGCGTCGCCGGTGGCTGGCTGGTCGCCGTGGTCGCCGACATCGTGCTGGCCCGGGCCTTGCCGGCGGCGGACCGGGCCTGGGCGCTCGGGGCCGGGCACAGCGTCGGAGTCACCGTGGCCGGGCTCGCGCTGCTGGTCGTGGTGGGCCGGATCGCCGGACCCGGGGCGCTGGCCGGGCTGGCGCGCACCGGACTGCCCGCGCTGCTCGCCGCGGTGCTGGGCGGGGCCGCGGGGGTGCTGGTCGCGCGCCGGCTGGGCGCCGACCCGGTCCCTGACGACGGCGTCCTCGCCGCACTGGGCGTCGGGGCGCTGGCCGGCAGCGCCGTGCTCGTCGTCGCCGCGGCGGTCATGATGGGAACCGCCCGTCGGCCCCTGAGATCGGCGGTGCGCGGGCTGCGGACTCCGACAGCTCCCGACGGCACGGACGCGGAGGTGGCGGATGGCTGAGTCGAGGCAACGGCCCGGTGGGGAGCCGGCGCCGCAGCCGCGCCCGCTGGCGGAGCGACGGATCGCGGAGGTGCTGGCCACCAGCACCGGCGGCGTCGGCACCCATCTGCGCTCGGTGCTGCCCGCGCTGGGCCGGGCCGGTGCGGCCGTGCGCGTGTGCGGGCCGCTCGCCACCGAGGAACTGTTCGCCTTCACCGCCACCGGAGCGGACTTCCGCCCGGTCGGCATCTCCGCGGGGCTCGCCCCGCTGGCCGACCTGCGCGCGGTGCTCGCGCTGCGCCGGGCCACCACCGGCGCGGACCTGGTGCACGCCCACGGGCTGCGCGCCGGGCTGGTCGCTGCCGCGGCGCGCCGGCTGGCCGGGGAGCGGGCGCGGCCGCTCGTGCTCACCCTGCACAACGCGCTGCCCGAGGGCGGTGGGCTGCGCCGGCGGGTGCTCCAGGCGGCCGAGCGGGCCACCATCCGCGGCGCGGACCTGGTGCTGGCCGCCTCCGGCGACCTGGCAGCCAACGCCCGCCGGCTCGGCGCCCGCGACGTGCGGGTCGCTCCGGTCTCGGCGCCACCTCTCCCGCCGGCCCAGCGCAGCCGGCCGGAGGTGCGCCGCGACCTGGGCCTGGACGACGACCTGCGGCCGCTGGTGGTGGCCGTCGGCCGGCTGCACCCGCAGAAGGGGTACGACGTCCTGCTCGACGCGGTGCAGCGCTGGACCACCGATCCGCGGTTGCGGTCGGCGCCGCCGCGCGTGGTGATCGCCGGCGACGGCCCGCTGGAACAGGCGCTGTCCGAGCAGATCGGCGCCCGGCGGCTCCCGGTCAGCCTGCTGGGCCGGCGCACCGACGTCGCCGACCTGCTCGGCGCCGCCGACGTGTGCGTGCTGCCCTCGCGGTGGGAGGCGCGGTCGTTGACCGCCCAGGAGGCGCTGCGGGCCGGCACGCCGCTGGTCGCCACCCGGGTCGGCGGGATCCCCGAGCTGGTGGGCGACGCGGCGGACCTGGTGCCGGACGGGGATGCCGCCGCCCTGGCCGACGCCGTCGCCGCGGTCCTCACCGACCCCGGGCGGACGGCGCGGCTGTCCGCGGCCGGCCTCCGCCAGGCGGCCAGCTGGCCCGACGAGGCCGGCACCGCCCGCCAGCTCGTCGCCGTCTACCGCGAGCTGCTCGGGCCGCCCGGCGGGCCGCACCGGTGACCCCCGCCGCGCGGCTGGCCGGGCTGCTGCTCGCGGTGGGGATGCTCCTGGGGCTCGCCGCACCGGCCGCCGCCGCTGCCGGGGACGGGGCGGACGGCGCCGCCGCCGACCGGCGGGCCGCCCGGGTGCTCGTCGTCGGCGTCCCCGGCCTGGTGTGGGGGGATCTGGACCCCGACCGCACCCCGCAGCTGTGGGACCTCGCCGAGGGTGCTGCCATCGGGGCCATGTCGGTGCGCGCCGCCCGGTCGACCACCTGCCTGCTCGACGGCTGGGCCACCCTGGGCGCGGGCAACCGGGCGCGTTACCCGGGGCCGCCCGAGCCGATCCCGCCGGTCCCGGTCGAGAACGAGGCGGGCGGGGCGACGGACGACGCCGGCGGTGCGCCCGACGACGGCGAGCCCCCGGCTCTCGACGCGTCCTTCTCCTTCTGCGGGCTGGAGCAGCAGACCGCCTCCCTCGGCCTGCACCAGCCGCAGACCACCCTGGAACGGATCGCCGAGGACGAGGCCACCGCCCGCTTCGGCGCCGAGCCCGGCGCGCTGGGGGGTGCGGTCGGCTGCGCCACCGCCGTCGGTCGGGCCGCGGCGCTGGCCGTCGCCGGGCCCGACACCGAGCTCACCGTGCACCAGCGGCTGCCGGCCACCGCCGAGCAGATCGCCTCGCTGCTCCTTCCGTGCCCGCTCACGGTGATCTCCCTGGACCAGCTCACCGACGCCGGCCGGCCGAGCCCCGACCAGACCGACACCGGTACGCAGCCCGCGCCCCGGCAGGGTGCGCTGGCCGACATCGACCGGCAGGTCGGCCTGCTCCGCGACGCGGTGGCCGCGCTGCCGGGGGAGACGCTGCTGCTGCTGCAGGGCATCTCCGAGGTCAACGACGGCCGTGCGCAGCTGCACGTCGGCCTGGTCTCCGGCGCGGGCACGAGAACCGGGTGGCTCACCTCGGCCAGCACCGGCCGGGCGCCGTTCGTGCAGCTGATCGACGTGGCCCCCACGGCGCTGCGGGCGCTGGGGATCGACCAGCCGGCGTCCATGAACGGCCAGCCGATGACCGTGGCCGGCGACCGGCCGGCGCTGCCGGCGGCGATCGCCGAGCTCACCGACGCCAACATCCGGGCCTCGACCCACTACCGCAGCACCAGCCTGTTCTTCTCCTGCCTGGTGGTCGTCAACGCGCTCCTCGTCGCCACCGGGATGCTGGTGCTCGGCGGGTGGGGGCGGCCGCTGTCCCGGTGGCCGCTGCGGTCGGCCGGCCTCCGGTGGCGGGCGGCGCTGCGCGCCGGCTGCCTGGTCGCCGCCGCCCTCCCGGTGGCCACCTACCTGGCCAACGCCCTGCCCTGGGAGCACGCCGCCTCGCCCCGCTGGGCACTGGCCGGTGCCGTCCCCGCGGTCGCCCTGCTGGTCGCGCTGGTCGCCGGGCTCGGTCCCTGGCGCCGGTCGCGGACCGGCCCCGCGGTCGTCGTCCTCGCCGTCACCCTGGCCACGCTGGTCGGCGACGTGCTCACCGGCTCGCACCTGGAGCTGGACGGGCTGCTCGGCTACGACGCGATCGTCGCCGGGCGCTTCGTGGGGTACGGCAACCTCAGCTTCGGGCTGTTCTCGGTCAGCGCGCTGCTGCTCACCGCAGCGGCCGCCGCCGTCGTCGCCCGCTCCGGCCGGCGCGGCGGCGCCGGGGACGGCACGGACCGGCGGGACGCCGCACCCGCCGACGGTGGGCCCGGCCGGGCGAGGTGGCTGCTGCCGGTGCTGGTCGCCGGCGCGGCCGCCGTGGTCGTGATCGGCGCACCGGCGCTGGGCCGCGACTTCGGTGGCGTGCTCGCCGCGGTGCCCGGGTTCGTCGTCCTGGGCATGCTGCTGGCCCGCATCCGGGTGACCGTCGGCCGGCTGGTGGCCGTGCTCGCGGCCGCCGTCGTCGTGGTGGGCGCCGTGGCGGTGCTGGACTGGCTGCGGCCGGCGTCCGAACGCAGCCACCTGGGGCGCTTCGTCGCGCAGCTCCTCGACGGCGAGGCGTGGACGGTGGTGCTCCGGAAGGGGCAGGCGAACCTCGGCATCCTGACCGGCAGTCCGCTGGCCTGGCTGCTGCCGGTGGCGCTCGGGGCGGCGCTGTGGCTGCTGCGCCCCGGCGGCCTGCTCCGCAGCCGTCCCGGCGCCGGACCGGCCGGGTTGCCGGCTGCCGATGCCCGCGTGCTCCGGTCCGGGCTGACCGCCGTCGCGCTCAGCCTGGTCGTGGCAGCCGCCGCCAACGACTCCGGCGTCGCCGTGCCGGCGACGGCGGCCGCTCTGCTCCTCCCGCTGCTGGTGTGGCTGGTCGCCGGGACGCTCCCGCCGTCGTCCCCGGACGACGGCGCGGCCGACGGCACCCCGGGTTCGACCCCGGGTGGTGGTTCGACCCGTGTTAGCGTGAGCGCCCGTGGGTCGACTGGCTGAAGCTCGTGATCGCGGATCTCTCTCCAACTCCCAGCCGACGAAGTTCGTCTTCGTCACCGGTGGCGTCGTGTCGTCACTGGGCAAGGGACTGACCGCCAGTTCGCTGGGCGCGTTGCTGTCCAGCCGCGGGCTGCGGGTCACCATGCAGAAGCTGGACCCGTACCTCAACGTCGACCCGGGGACGATGAACCCGTTCCAGCACGGCGAGGTCTTCGTCACCGAGGACGGCGCCGAGACCGATCTGGACATCGGGCACTACGAGCGCTTCCTCGACACCGACCTGACCGGCCGGGCGAACGTGACCACCGGGCAGGTCTACTCCGACGTGATCGCCCAGGAGCGGCGCGGGGAGTTCCTCGGCGACACCGTGCAGGTCATCCCGCACATCACCAACGAGATCAAGTCCCGGATCATGGCCGTCACCGCCGCGCCGGACGCGGCCCGGGTCGACGTGGTGATCACCGAGATCGGTGGCACCGTCGGCGACATCGAGTCGCTGCCCTTCCTCGAGGCCGCCCGCCAGGTCCGGCACGAGATCGGCCGGGACAACTGCTTCTTCCTGCACATCTCGCTGGTGCCCTACATCGCCCCCTCCGGTGAGCTGAAGACCAAGCCCACCCAGCACTCGGTCGCCGCGCTGCGCAGCATCGGCATCCAGCCCGACGCGCTGGTCTGCCGCTCCGACCGGGAGATCAGCGACGGGCTCAAGCGCAAGATCAGCCTGATGTGCGACGTCGACGCCGACGGGGTCATCTCCTGCCCGGACGCGCCGTCGATCTACGACATCCCCCGGGTGCTGCACCGCGAGGGCCTGGACGCCTACGTCGTGCGCCGGCTCGGCCTGCCGTTCCGGGACGTCGACTGGACCGTGTGGGGCGACCTGCTGGACCGGGTGCACGCGCCGAAGCAGACGGTGACCGTGGCCCTGGTCGGCAAGTACATCGATCTGCCCGACGCCTACCTGTCGGTCACCGAGGCGCTGCGCGCCGGTGGGTTCGCGCACCGCTCGCGGGTGGAGATCCGCTGGGTCCCCTCCGACGACTGCGAGACCGCCGAGGGCGCCAAGGCCGCGCTGGCCGGCGCCGACGGGGTGTGCATCCCCGGCGGGTTCGGGGTCCGCGGCATCGAGGGCAAGCTCGGCGCGGTCCGGCACGCCCGGGTCAACGGCATTCCGCTGCTGGGGCTCTGCCTGGGCCTGCAGTGCATGGTCATCGAGGCCGCCCGCGACCTGGCCGGCATCTCCGACGCCAACTCCAGCGAGTTCGACCCGGACACCCAGCACCCGGTCATCGCGACCATGGCCACCCAGGTCGACGTGGTCGCCGGCACCCGCGACATGGGCGGCACCATGCGGCTGGGCAGCTATCCCGCCGCCCTGCAGAAGGGCTCGGTGGTGGCCGCCGCCTACGGGTCCACCGAGATCACCGAGCGGCACCGGCACCGCTACGAGGTCGCCAACGCCTACCGCGACCAGCTGTCCGCCGCGGGGCTGGTCTTCTCCGGCACCTCACCGGACGGCACGTTGGTGGAGTTCGTGGAGCTGCCCGCCGACGTCCACCCGTTCTTCGTCGGCACCCAGGCCCACCCCGAGCTGAAGAGCCGGCCCACCCGGCCGCACCCGCTGTTCGCCGCGTTCGTCCACGCCGCCATCGGCTACCAGGACGCCGCCCGGCTGCCGGTGCCCGACGACGAGAGCGAGAAGGTCGGCATCTGATGGCTGCAGCACCCGACGGAGCCCGTCACGACTACGAGGTGCTGGCCTCCGAGGAGGTCTACCAGGGGCGGGTGATCTCGCTGCGCCGGGACACCGTGGCCATGCCCGGCGGTGGCGACAGCAACCGGGAGGTCGTCCACCACCCCGGCGCGGTGGGGGTGGTGGCGCTCGACGACGAGGGCCGGGTGGTCCTGCTGCGCCAGTACCGGCACCCGATCGGGGAGCACCTGTGGGAGCTGCCGGCGGGCCTGCGCGACGTGGACGGCGAACCGCCGCTGGAGACGGCTCGCCGCGAGCTGGCCGAGGAGGTCCAGCTGTCCGCCGAACGGTGGTCGCTGCTGGCGACCCCGTACTCGACCCCGGGCTTCTGCGACGAGATGGTGCTGGTCTACCTCGCCGAGGGGCTCACCGACGTCGCCCTTCCCGACGGGTTCACCGTCGAGCACGAGGAACTGGACATGACGATCGAGCGGGTTCCCCTCGCCGACGCCGTCCAGCAGGTCTTCGACGGGCGGATCCGCAATGCCCTCGCCGTGATCGGGGTGCTCGCCGCGGCCCAGGCCAGGGCCACCGCTCCGCAGCTGCGCCCGGTCGACGCGACCTGAGGGCGGATGGCAGGGTGAGCGGGTGCTGACACATGACCAGGCCCTGTCCCTGCTCGCCGCCGCCCGTACCGAATCCGAGCGGGTCGGCATCCCGATGTCCTTCGCCGTGACGGACCCCTACGGCCACCTGCTGGCCCTGCTGCGGCTGGACGGCGCTCCGTGGATCTCCGCCGAGGTCGCCCAGGGCAAGGCGTGGACGGCCGCCGCCTACGGCATGCCCAGCGCCGGGCAGAAGACCAAGATGGACCCGCTGCCGAACTTCGCCGGCGCGCTCACCGAGATGACCCACGGCAAGTTCACCCCGCAGCCCGGCGCCGTGCCGGTGTTCGACGGCGGTCGGCTGATCGGCGCGCTCGGTGCCAGCGGGGGTACCGGCCAGGAGGACGAGGACGTCTGCTCGGCCGCAGTCCAGGGCTCGGGTTTCTCGGTCACGAAGGGCTGACGTCGGGCAGCGACAACCCCAGCCGGCGCAGTTCCAGGCCGGCCAGCGAGCGCACCGCGGCCGGGTTCCCGGCCCGCCACCCGGCGCCGGTGCCGGCCGGGAGACCGGCCAGCTCCGGCAGCGGGGCGGTGGCCAGGGCCCGGGCCGCGAGCAGCTCGAGGTCCGGGCCGTGCGCGCCGGCGGGGACGCTGTCGCCGTCCCCGCCGTCCCCGCCGTCCCCGCCGTCCCCGCCGGGCGCCCCGGCACGACGGGGCGCCCGGGCACCGCGGGCCAGCCGGTCGGCGGCCGCGGCCTCCCGCGCCCAGCGCAACCGCCCGGGCGCCCACCACAGCAGCAGCAGGCCGACGGGCAGCACGACGAGGACGACGGCGAGCACCGTGGCCAGCGTCTGCACCGCGTCCTGGGTGCCCTGTCCGGCGTCCGCGACCGAGCTACCGGCGTCCCCGAGGGTCGAGAACGGGTCGGCCAGTTCGTCCCCGGCCAGCGGCACGCCTTCGGCCACCCCGGCCGCGGAGCCCATCGTCCGGGAGATCGACCGGCCCAGGTCCTCCACCGCGCGGCCGGGCTCGGCCAGCACCAGCACCGCGCCGTGCACCACCCGCGCGACGAGCACCCAGAGCACCGCCCAGGCGAGCATGCCGAGGTCGGCGGCCAGCTGCCGGGCCCGGCGGTCGGAACGGTCGGCGTAGACGCGCATGGGATCCCCTCCGGACGGGAGCGCGGCCGCTCCTGCCCGGCCATCGTCGGTCACCGGCCGCTCGGCGGCAGGCCCACGGTGCGCGCAGCCGCGGGGAAGGCCCCGGGCTCAGCCGATGTCGCGGCGGCGGAACCCGAGCAGCCCGGCCCCCGCCAGGGCGAGGGCGACGGCGGTGAGGGCGAGCAACGGGGGAGCCGACACCGCTTCGGACGGCAGCTGGGGGACGTGCTCGAAGGGGGACAGGCCCACCGCCCAGTCCGGCAGCTGCACCGTGCGGCCCAGCAGCAGGAGGAAGGCGGCCGCGGCCAGCAGCGCCCAGACGGCGCCGACCGCTCGGGGCAGCAGGCCGAACAGCGCGGCCGCCACGCCGGTCAGGGCCCACGCGGCCGGGGCCCAGACGAGCGCGGCGACGGTGAGCCGGCCGACCTGCCCGGGGTCGGCGGTGAGCGTGGCGTGCAGCAGCCCCGTGCCCAGGCCGCCCAGCGCCAGCAGCACCGTGCTCCCCGCGACGGCCACCAGCAGGTGGACGGCGAGCCACCGCCCGCGCGACACCGCGGTGCCCAGCAGCGGTTCGAGCCGGCCGGCGGTCTCCTCACCGCGCATGCGCACCGCCACCTGCAGAGCGAATCCGGTCACGACCAGGGCGGTCATCGAGGTGGCGACGGCGAAGAACGTGTCGACCAGGTCGGTCCCCGACCCGGCGACGAACTCGGCGAGCGCGTCGTTCTGCGAGACGAGCTCCTCGACGGACTCGCCGACCGAGCCGTAGGCGGCGCCGAGCAGGAACATCCCGATGCCCCAGCCCAGCAGGGCCGCCCGGTGCTGCCGCCAGGCGAGGCCGAGGGGGCCGGCCAGCCCGCCGGACGCCGTCGCGCGGCCGGGCCGGGCGGCGACCAGGCCGGCGCCGACGTCCCGCCGGTCCAGCAGCGCGAGCGCCGCGGCGGTGAGGACGGCGGCCGCGGCCAGCGGGAGCAGCAGCACCGCCCAGCGTGCCCCGGCGAAGGGTCGTACGGCCAGCGCCCAGCCCATCGGCGAGGTCCACGACAGCGTGCCTCCGCCGATGTCGCCCGCGGCCCGCAGCACGAAGAAGACCGCCAGGGCGGCCGCGGCGATCCCGCTGGCCCCCCGGGAGTGCTCGGTGAGCTGCGCGGCGACCAGGCCGACCGTGGCCATGACCAGGCCGAACACCACGAAGGAAGCGGCCAGCGCGGCCGACCCGGCGGCCGGTAGCCCGGTGGCGACCAGGCCGGCGCCCACGCCGAGCCCGATGCCGGCGTTCGCCGCGCCCGCGACGACCAGGGCGGCGCCGGGGCCGGCCCACCGGCCGACGACGGCCGCCCGGAGCAGCTCGGTGCGACCGGCCTCCTCCTCGGCCCGGGTGTGCCGGACCACCAGCAGCAGGCTCATCAGCCCGACGGCCACGTAGCCCACGATGGCCACCTCGAACACCACGATCCCGCCGAGCGAGGGCAGCCCGGCGCCGGGGCCGCCCATCATCACCGCGACCGGGTTGTCGCCGACCGCGCCGGCGTAGGCCTCCCGCTCGGCCGTCGACCCGTACAGCGAGGTGACCGACACGACGCTGCTCATCAGCAGCCCGACGACGGCGATCACCCAGACGGGCAGCCGGACCCGGTCGCGGCGCAGCGCCAGGCGCACCAGCGCGCCGGTGCCGGCGAGGGCGCTCACCGGGCGGTCTCCGGCTCCGGCACGGACTCGCCGTAGTGCCGCAGGAACAGCTCCTCCAGCGTGGGCGGGGTGCTGGTGAGGGCGCGGACCCCGGCTCCCGACAGGTGCCGGACCACGTCGTCCAGGGCCGCGCTGTCGACGTCGAACCGGACCCGGCCGTCGCCGGAGACGAGGTCGTGGACCCCCGGCAGCTCCGCCAGCTCGGGCACCGGCCGAACCGTCTCCACCGACATCGAGGTCCGGGTGAGGTGGCGCAGCTCGGCCAGGGTGCCGCTCTGCACCGTGCGGCCCAGCCGGATGATGCTCACCCGGTCGCAGAGCGACTCCACCTCGGCGAGGATGTGGCTGGACAGCAGGACGGTGCGGCCCGCGGCCTTCGCCGCCAGGACGCAGGCCTGGAACTCGGCCTCCATCAACGGGTCCAGCCCCGACGTCGGCTCGTCGAGCAGCAGCAACTCGACGTCCGAGGCTAGCGCCGCGACCAGCGCCACCTTCTGCCGGTTGCCCTTGGAGTAGCTGCGGCTCTTCTTCCGCGGATCGAGGTCGAAGCGCTCGAGCAGGTCGTCCCGGCGCCGCCGGTCCAGCCCGCCGCGGAGCCGGCCGAGCAGGTCGATCGCCTCGCCGCCGGTGAGGTTGGGCCACAGGGTGACGTCGCCGGGGACGTAGGCCAGCCGGCGGTGCAGGTCGACGGCGTTCCGCCAGGGATCACCGCCGAGCAGCGTCGCCGAGCCCCCGTCGGGCCGCAGCAGCCCGAGCAGGACCCGGATGGTCGTGGATTTGCCGGACCCGTTGGGCCCCAGGAAACCGTGCACCTCGCCGCGGGCGACCGCGAGGTCGAGCCCGTCGAGAGCCCGGGTGCTGCCGAAGGACTTGCGGAGGTCGCTGACCTCGATCGGGAACGCCATGGTTCGACGCTACTCAGCTTTCACACATGTGTGAAGGCCGTGTACTAGGGTGGTGCACGCGAACCCGGCGGGTGGGTCGGAGAGGAGGTGTGCCGGTGTCCGGAGACGTCCGGAAGGGCTCGGAGGACGCCCTGCTGTCCTTCGTGGAGCGCTTCGCCCTGGTGCTGTCGGAGACCGGCCTGCCGCGCATGCCGGCACGGGTCTTCGCCTACGTCCTCGCCGATGACGCCGAGCGCTACACCGCCGGCGAGCTCGCCGCCGGCCTGCGGGTCAGCCCGGCCGCCATCTCCGGCGCCGTCCGGTACCTGGTGCAGGCCGGTCTGCTGGGCAAGGAACGCGATCCCGGCGCCCGCAGCGACGTCTACCGCATCTACGACGACGACGTCTGGTCACGGATCTACGGCCAGCAGCTCGAGGTGCTGGCGCGGTACGAGGCGGCGGCAGCCGACGGGATGGCGACGCTGGGCCTCGAGCGACCCGGCGGCCGGCGGATGGCCGAGACGCAGGCGTTCTTCGCGTTCCTGCAGGCCGAGCTGCCGGAGATGCTGGCCCGGTGGCAGGACTTCCGCGCCAGATCGTGACCGGAGCGCCGCGGTTCGGCGGACATCGGGGGCCCGGCGCTGCCTAGACTCCGCCCGAGGCCGGCCCCGACCGGGTCGCCTCCCACGCGGAGGAGCCTCCAGCACCCCGGGGGCTCGCCGCCGAGCCGGGGAGTTGCGTCGATGCGGGTCGGTGTCGCCAGAGAGGTCAAGAACCGCGAGTACCGGGTCGCGCTGACGCCGTCGGGGGTGACCGAGCTGGTCGCCGCCGGACACCAGGTCCTCGTCGAGCGCGACGCCGGCGCCGGCTCGTCGATCCCGGACGACGACTTCAGCGCCGCCGGGGCCCGCATCGTGCCCTCGGCCGACGACGTCTGGGCCGAGGCCGACCTGTTGCTCAAGGTGAAGGAGCCGGTGGCCGAGGAGTACGGCCGGATGCGTGCCGGGCAGACCCTGTTCACCTACCTGCACCTGGCCGCTTCCCGCGAGTGCACCGACGCGCTGCTCGCCGCCGGCACCACCGCGGTGGCCTACGAGACCGTGCAGACCGACGACGGCGCGCTGCCGCTGCTGGCCCCGATGTCCGAGGTGGCCGGCCGGATGGCGCCGCAGGTCGGGGCGCACACCCTCGAGCGGGCCCAGGGCGGCCGGGGCGTGCTGCTCGGCGGGGTGCCCGGCGTCCACGCGGCCAGGGTCGTCGTGCTCGGCGCCGGCGTGGCGGGCATGAACGCGGCCACCATCGCCCTGGGCATGCAGGCACAGGTCACCGTGCTCGACCGGGACCCGGAGAAGCTGCGCGCCGCCGACCGCAGCTACCGCGGGCACCTGCGGACCGTCGCCTCCAACGCCCTGGAGGTCGAGCGGGCGGTGCTGGACGCCGACCTGGTGATCGGCGCGGTCCTGGTGCCCGGCGCCAAGGCTCCGATGCTGGTCGGCAACGACCTGGTCGCGGGGATGAAGCCGGGCTCGGTGCTGGTCGACATCGCCGTCGACCAGGGCGGCTGCTTCGAGGCCACCCGGCCCACGACCCACGACGAACCGACCTTCGGCGTCGCCGGGTCGGTCTTCTACTGCGTGGCCAACATGCCCGGCGCCGTCCCGCACACCTCCACCTACGCGCTCACCAACGTGACGCTGCCCTACGTGCTGGCCCTGGCCGGCCAGGGAACGGCCGCCGCCCTGCACGCCGATCCGGTGCTGTCCCGCGGGGTGAACGTCGCCGGCGGGCAGCTGGTGCACGCCGGTGTCGCCGAGGCGCACGGGCTGCCCAGCGTGCCGTGGACGGAGGTGCTGTCCTGACCATCGTCTCCGCACCGCCCACCGCCGGCAGCGCACCGGCCGGGCCCGAGGTCGAACGGGTCGTCACCGGCTACCTCGACCACCTGGTCGTCGAACGCGGCCTGGCGGTCAACACCATCTCCTCCTACCGCCGGGACCTGCGCCGCTACACCGAGTTCCTCGCCGCTGCCGGCGTGCGGGAGCTGGGGGAGGTGGCGGAGAGCGACGTCGCCGGCTTCCTCACCGCCCTGCGGCAGGGGGACGACGCCCATCCACCGCTGTCGGCCACCTCGGCCGCCCGCGCCGTGGTCGCCGTCCGCGGCTTGCACCGGTTCGCGCTGCTGGACGGGCTGGTGCCCGACGACGTCGCCGCCGAGGTCCGCCCGCCCGCGCCGGCCCGCCGGCTGCCCAAGGCCATCCCGGTCGAGTCGGTCGAGGCGCTGATCGCCGCCGCCGGGTCGGTGGAGGGGCCGCGCGGGCTGCGCGACCGGGCGCTCCTCGAGCTGCTGTACGGCACCGGGGCGCGCATCTCCGAGGCCGTCGGGCTGGCCGTCGACGACGTCGATCCACGCAGTGCGGCGGTGCGGCTGGCCGGCAAGGGGGGCAAGGAACGCGTCGTCCCGGTGGGCAGCTACGCCGTCCGCGCGGTCGAGGAGTACCTGGTGCGGGCCCGCCCCGCCCTCGCCGAGGCCGCCCGCCGCGGGGCCGGCGGTGCGCTGTTCCTCAACAGCCGCGGTGGCGCGCTCACCCGGCAGAGCGCCTGGGCCATCCTGCGGGCCTGCGCCGAGCGGGCCGGCGGGGTGGGTGGGATCTCGGCATCGTCGATCTCCCCGCACACCCTGCGGCACTCCTTCGCCACGCACCTGCTCGACGGCGGCGCCGATGTGCGCGTCGTGCAGGAGCTGCTCGGGCACGCGTCGGTGACGACCACGCAGGTGTACACGCTGGTCACCGTCGAGCGGCTGCGCGAGGTCTACGCGACCAGCCACCCGCGCGCGCTGCGCTGAGGAACCCGCCCGGATCTTCCCCCGGCCAGGTGGTCACGCCCACCCGCCGGCCTGCCGAGAGGAAAGGTGGAGCGACCGATCGGCGGCGAGCGTGCCTCGACCGCCGGCGGCACGCCAGCCCGACTCCAGCCGAGCCGCACCAGGGAAGGTCCAGACGATGTCGACACGAGCCGAGGCGGCGGGGTCCGCCGTCGCGCTCCCGTCCGACGGGGCACTTGCCGGCAGCGGCGAGATGGGTAGCCCGATGAGCCGGGCCGACCCGGCCCGGGCCCGGCAGCGCCGACTGCCCGACCCGAAGCCGATCACCCGGCACGGACCGGCGCGGATCATCGCCATGTGCAACCAGAAGGGCGGCGTCGGCAAGACGACGTCCACCATCAACCTGGGTGCCGCGCTCGTCGAGCAGGGGCGCCGCGTGCTGCTGGTCGACCTCGACCCGCAGGGCGCGCTGTCCGTCGGGCTCGGCGTGCCCGCCCAGCAGATGGACCGCACCATCTACAACGCGCTGATGGAGCCGAACACCACGCTGGCCGACGTCCGGCTGCCCACCCGGGTGCCGGGCCTGGACCTGGTGCCCAGCAACATCGACCTGTCCGCCGCCGAGGTGCAGCTGGTCAGCGAGGTCGCCCGCGAGCAGACCCTGATGCGGGTGCTCGGTCCGGTCCGCGCCGAGTACGACTACGTCCTCATCGACTGCCAGCCCTCGCTCGGGTTGCTGACCGTCAACGCGCTCACCGCCGCCCAGGGGGTGATCATCCCGCTGGAGTGCGAGTACTTCTCGCTGCGCGGGGTCGCCCTGCTGGTCGACACGATCGACAAGGTCAAGGAGCGGCTCAACCCGGGGCTGCAGATCGACGGGATCCTGGCGACCATGTACGACTCGCGGACCGTGCACTGCCGCGAGGTGTTCAGCCGCGTGGTCGAGGCCTTCGGCGACACCGTGTTCCGGACCGTCATCACCCGCACCGTGCGCTTTCCGGAGACCACGGTGGCCGGGCAGCCGATCACCACCTGGGCGCCCACCTCGACCGGGGCCGCCGCCTACCGTGACCTCGCGAAGGAGATGCTGATCCAGTGACCGGGCTCGCGAGGTCCCAGGCCAGCACTGCCCCTGGCGGCACACGTTCGACGAGCGCCGGCGAGGTGGCAGCGTGACGCGCCGTCCCGTCCTGCCGGGCGCCGCCGAGCTCTTCCGCCGCACCGACGTGTCGGCGCAGCAACCCGCCGCGGTCACCGAGCTGCCGACCCTGGCCGCCGCCCAGTCCTCCCCGGCGCTGCGCACCGGCGCCGCCCCGCGGCGACCGGGCGACGAGCCGGCGGCCGACCAGCCGGCGTCGGGCGGCCAGCCGCTGTCGCTGGTGCCGGCCGCCTCCGGCGACGACCTGTCCGCCCTGCGCGCCCAGCTGCCCTCCGCCCCGCGTGCCCCGCGCGGGCAGTCCGACAGCGGCCGTACCCGGCACGCCGAGAAGATCACCGTGTACTGCTCGGCGGAGGAGCTGCTGGCGATCGAGGGCGCCCGGCTCACGCTGCGCGGCCAGCACGGCGTGGTCGCCGACCGCGGGCGGATCGTCCGCGAGGCGATCGCCGTGCTGCTCGCCGACCTCGACGAGCGCGGCGACGACTCGATCCTGGTGCGGAGACTGCGGCGATGACATGGTGATCCTCCGGATCACACCGCGACCAGGCACCGTTCCCCGGTGGCGCTGAGCCGTTGCGCGCGCCCCGGGCGGGTGGCCTCCGGCCGCCGCGCCCAGGCCGCGCACGGCCACTTCGTGGCCGGTTCTCCGTAGTGCGGAGCTCGACCCGTCCACTACCTCAATGCCAGGCATGCACGATGGCGTGGCCCTTGCCGCGGCCCATCAGCCACCGGTTGATCGGCGTGGTCACGACGAAGGCCACCGCGAGGGCGAACGCCAGCGCCGCCCAGAACAGCAGGAAAGCGATGTCGGCGTCCATCGCGCCCGGGACGGGGGTATCCGCGGCACGGCGTCCGGTGCCCCGCTGTGGTGTCGTCCGCAGGGCCCCGACCTGCGCAGCCCTACGCTGGGCAGGTGCGGACGGCGGAGGTCGAGGGGCGGTTCACCGTCCGGCTGACCAACTTCGAGGGGCCGTTCGACCTGCTCCTGCAGCTGATCAGCAAGCACAAGCTCGACGTCACCGAGATCGCCCTGTCGACGGTCACCGACGAGTTCATCGCGCACCTGCACGCCCTGGGCGACGAGTTGGACCTCGACCAGGCCAGTGAGTTCCTCGTGGTGGCGGCCACGCTGCTCGATCTCAAGGCCGCCCGGCTGCTGCCGGCTGCCGATGTCGAGGACGAGGAGGACCTCGCCGCCCTCGAGGCCCGCGACCTGCTCTTCGCCCGGTTGCTGCAGTACAAGGCCTACAAGCAGGCCGCGGACTTCCTCCGGCAGCGCGAGGCCGGAGCCGCCCGCCGCTTTCCGCGCGCCGTCACCCTGGAGCCGCGGTTCGCCGACCTGCTCCCCGAGGTGCTCCTCGGCGTCACCCCCGAGCAGTTCGCCGCCCTGGCCGCCCGCGCACTCACCCCCAAGGCACCGCCCACGGTCAGCGTCGCGCACCTGCACGCCCCGGCCGTGAGCGTCACCGAGCAGCTGCTGCTGGTCCGGAACCGTCTGGCCGGAGCCGGGACGACGACGTTTCGGGCGCTGTCCGGCGACTGCGCGCACACCCTGGAGGTGGTCACCCGCTTCCTCGCGCTGCTCGAGCTCTACCGCCAGCAGCTGGTCACCTTCGACCAGGTGTCGCCGCTGGGCGAGCTGCACGTGCGCTGGGTCGGCCCGGCGCTCGTCGACGGCCGGCTGCCCGGGGACGACGACCTCTGGGCCCGGACGTCCGGCGGCGAGCTCGCCGAGGACGGCGGGGCCGGGGAACTCGTGAAGGAGGAGGATTTGTGAGTGAGCCGACCGGCGGGGAGCGGCTGCCGATCTCCTGGGAGGCGCTGGCCGCCGAGCTCGCCGGCGAGCTGAGCCGGGACGACGGGCGGGGCGCCCCGCCGGGAGAGGCCTGGGATGCCGTCGCCGCCCAGCTGGCCGCCGCGCTGCGCCCGGCGGGCGACGGCCCCGATCCGGTCGCGGCGGACGCAGCGGACGCGGCGGAGGCCGAGCCCGTCGCCGGACCGGACGTCGCCGCATCTCCGCCCGTCGCCGACCCTGCGGCGGCCGAGGAGGAGGCCACGGTCGAGGAGGCGCCGCACCTGCAGCCGCCGACCCGGCTGGCGCGCGCCCCCCGGCCGGCCCCGGTCGAGCTCGAGGTGGTGGAGCAGCCGGAGCCCGCGGTCGAGGAGGTTGTCCCGGCCGGTGACGGGCCGGCCTGGCCCGGCGCCGCCGACCCGGGGGAGGTCCGCGCCGGCTTGGAGGCGTTGCTCTTCGTCGTCGACACCCCGGTCGACGAGGCCACCCTGGCCGCCGCGCTGCGCTGCCCGGTCGGCCAGGTCCGCGACGGGCTGGCCGGCCTGGCCGGCGACTACGAGCGGCGCCGGGCCGGGGTGACCCTGCGCCGGGTGGGGGAGGGGTGGCGGATCTACACCCGCGAGGAACAGGCCGCGGTGGTGGAGCGGTACCTGCTGGAGGGCCAGCGCGGCCGGCTGACCCAGGCCGCCCTGGAGACCCTCGCCGTCATCGCCTACCGGCAGCCGGTCACCCGGGCTCGGGTGTCGGCGATCCGCGGGGTCGGCGTGGACGCCGTCGTCCGGACGCTGGTCAACCGCGGGCTGGTGTACGAGTGCGGCAGCGACCCGGACACCGGCGGCGGGCTCTACGCCACCACCCCGCTGTTCCTGGAACGGCTCGGGCTGACCGGCCTCGCCGAGCTGCCCGAGCTCGCACCGCTGCTCCCCGACACCGCCAGCATGCTCGACCAGCACCCCGACAGCTGACGGTCGGCCAACCCGGCCGGCGGTGAGAGACTGTCGGGGATGAACACCGAGAGCCCCGAGGGCCGGCCCCAGGCCGATGAGCAGGGCACCGAGCAGGGCGATGCGCACGGCGTGTGGTCCGAGGACATGGAACTGGCGCCGGTGCACCCGGGCGACCGCGAGCCCGGCGACACGTCGGGCGACCGGCAGGGGGAGCGGCTGCAGAAGGTCCTCGCCCGGGCCGGCGTCGGCTCCCGGCGGGTCTGCGAGGACATGATCGCCGAGGGCCGGATCAGCGTGAACGGCAGGCAGATCCTCGAGCAGGGCCTCCGCGTCGACCCGCAGACCGACCAGATCGCGGTCGACGGCCAGCGTCTGGACGTCCGCAACGACCGGGTCACCTACGCGATGAACAAGCCGTTCGGCGTGGTCACCACGATGAAGGACGACCGGGGACGGCCCTCGGTCGGCGAGATGGTCGGCGACCTCGCCGCCGGGCTGGTGCACGTCGGCCGGCTGGACCAGGACACCGAGGGCCTGCTGCTGCTCACCACCGACGGCGAGCTCGCCCACCGGCTGGCGCACCCGTCCTACGAGGTGCCCAAGACCTACCTCGCCCAGGTGTCCGGTTCGGTGCCCCGCGACCTGGGCAAGCGGCTGCGCCACGGCATCGAGCTGGACGACGGCCCGGTCGCCGTCGACTCCTTCACCCTCAAGGACACCCACGCCGGCCAGTCGGTCGTCGAGATCGTGCTGCACGAGGGCCGGAAGCACATCGTCCGCCGGCTGCTGGCCGAGGTCGGGCTGCCGGTCTCCCGGCTGACCCGCACCGCCGTCGGCCCGATCGAGCTGGCCCGGATGCGCAGCGGGTCGCTCCGCCGGCTCAACCGCACCGAGGTCGGTGCCCTGCACGAGCTGGTCGGCCTCTAAGGCCCTCCTGCAGGGGCCCGCCGCGAGCTTGCGAGCGGTGGGGGGCAGGAGGGTCCTTCTCCTGCAGGGGCCCGCCGCGAGCTTGCGAGCGGTGGGGGGCAGGAGGGTCCTTCTCCTGCAGGGGCCCGCCGCGAGCTTGCGAGCGGTGGGGGGCAGGAGGGTCCTTCTCCAGGAGGGCCGACTCCCAGATCACAGCGGGCAGATGCGCACCGGGGTGGTCAGCACCCGGTCGGCGCCGACCACGCGGCCCGGCCCGGTCAGCCGCAGGGGCACGGTGAGCCGCAGGTCCTCGCTGGAGTCCCCCAGCTGAGCGATCAGCTCGCCGGGTTCGACCACCCGCTGCAGGTCGCGGCCGGTGAACGACGCCCGATCGGCATGCAGCGTGAAGGTGACCTCCGCGGCGGCGCCGGCCGCCAGCTCCACCCGGGCGAAACCGGCCAGCTGCCGCACCGGCCGGGCCACGCTGGCCACCGGGTCGGACAGGTAGAGCTGCACCACCTCGGCGCCGGCCCGGCCGCCGGTGTTGCGCACCGTGCAGGAGATCGTCACCGCGCCATCGGTGGGGAAGGCGGCCGGCATGTCGCCGGGAACCGCGCCGTCGACCCGCGGGCCGTCCCACTCGAACGTCGTGTAGGACAGGCCGTGCCCGAAGGGGAACGCCGGGGTCGGGTCGGCCGAGCTGATCCCGCTCTTCCCGCCCAGCACCGCGTGCAGGTAGGTGGCCGGGGAGCCTCCGGGGGTGGCCGGCACCGACACCGGCAGCCGCCCGGAGGGGTTCACCCGGCCGCTGAGCACGCCGGCGACGGCGCCGGCGCCCTCCTCACCGGGGAAGAAGGCCTGCACGATCGCCGCGGCCCGGTCGACCACGCCACCCAGCGCGTAGGGCCGGCCGGTCAGCAGGACGACGACGACCGGCTTGCCGGTGGCCAGCAGCGCGTCGAGCAGCTCGCCCTGCACACCGGGCAGCTGCAGGTCGTCGGCGTCGCAGCCCTCACCGGAGGTGCCCCGGCCGAAGAGTCCGGCGACGTCGCCGAGCACGGCCAGGACGACGTCGGCGTCGGCGGCCACCCGGACCGCCTCCTCGATGCCGCTGCGGTCGGCCTCCTGCACCGGGCACCCGGGGGAGTAGGCGACCTCGGCGCCCGGGAACTCGGTGCGCACCGCCTCCAGCAGGGTCGGCAGCTCGATGCCCAGCGCGAGGTCCGGGTGGGCGACCCCGACGTGGTTGGGAAAGGCGTAGCAGCCCATCAGCGACAGCACCTCGTCCGCGGCGGGGCCCACGACCGCCATCCGTGCGGGCGCCGCCAACGGCAGCACCTGCGCCCGGTCGGCCAGCAGCACCACCGACCGCTCGGCCAGGGTGCGGGCCAGCGCCCGCAGGTGCGGCGGGTCGAAGTCCGGCGGCCCGCCCTCGCGCAGCGCCGGCGGCTCGGGGTCCCAGCCGGCGTCCAGCAGGCCCAGTTCGCCCTTCTGCCGGAGCACCCGCGCCAGCGCGCGGTCGACCAGCCCGACCGGGATCCGGCCCGAGCGGACCCGTTCCAGCAGCGGCTCGCCGTAGCAGCGGACGGTGGGCAGCTCGACGTCGATGCCGGCGGACAGGGCCAGCGCCGCGGCCTCGCCGGGCGACCCGGCCACGCCCTGGTGGGTCTGCAGGAACGACACCGCGAAGTAGTCGGCGACCACCACCCCCTCGAAGCCGAGCTCGCCGCGCAGCAGGTCGGTGAGCAGTGCGGGGTCGGCGCCCGGCGGCACACCGTCGACCGCGGCGTAGGAGTTCATCACCGAGCGGGCACCGCCCTCACGCAGCGCCGTCTCGAACGGCGGCAGCACGACGTCGCGGAACTCGCGGGGGCCCATCCGCACCGGGGCGTGGTTGCGGCCGGCGCCGGAGGCCGAGTACCCGGCGAAGTGCTTGAGGGTGGCGACCACCCCGGCGCTCTCCAGCCCACGGGTGTAGGCCGAGCCGAGCACGCCCACCAGGTAGGGGTCCTCGCCGATGGTCTCCTCGGTGCGGCCCCACCGGTGGTCGACGGCGACGTCCAGCACCGGGGACAGGCCCTGGTGCACGCCGACCGAGCGCATCAGCGCGCCGATCCCGGCCGCCATCGCCTGCACCGACGCCGCGTCGAAGGAGGCACCCCAGGCCAGCGGGGTGGGGAAGACCGTGGCCTGCCAGGCGGTGAAGCCGGTGAGGCATTCCTCGTGGGCGATCGCCGGGATGCCGAGCCGGGAGCCGGCGACGATGCCGCGCTGGGTCTGCGCCAGCACCCGGGCGCCGGTCAGCGGCTCGACCGGCCCGGTGCCGAACACCCGGGTCAGCTGGCCCAGACCGGGGGCGGTCAGCTCCTGCCACGGCGGCAGCGGCTCGGCGAAGTCGTGCTGGTTGGGGGCGACGTCCTCGCCCTCGGAGATCGCCGTCCAGACGCCGTAGAGCTGGGCGATCTTCTCCTCCAGGGTCATGACGGCCATGAGGGCTCGCACCCGGTCGGGCAGGGCGACCGCCGGATCGGTCCAGTCGACGGCGGCCTGGTCCGCCGGCTCGACGCTGAGGGCGGGGTTCTCGGTCACGAAGCGGGCTCCCGGGTGGTCGTTCGGAGGAGTGCGGTCAGCTCGGGGGAGGAGCCGTGGAGGCGCGGGTCACCAGGTGGGTGGACAGCTCCAGCCGCTGGGAGTCCAGCCGGCCACCGGTGATCAGCTCGTGCAGCACGCGACCTGCCATCCGGCCCATGTCGGCCAGTGGCTGGCGCACGGTGGTCAGCGGTGGGGAGGACCAGCGCGCCATCGGCAGGTCGTCGAAGCCGACGACGCTGAGGTCGCCGGGCACCGACAGCCCGGCGACCCGGGCGGCCTCGATGACCCCGAAGGCCTGCTCGTCGCTCCCGGCGAAGATCGCCGTCGGCCGGTCGGGCAGGGCCAGCAGCGCCCGGGCCTCGTCGTGGCCGCCCTCGTGGTGGAAGTTGCCGTGCCGCACCAGGTCCGGGTCGACCGGGATGCCGGCCCGCTCCAGGGCGGTCCGGTAGCCGTCGATCCGCGCCCGGCTGCACAGGTAGGACTCCGGCCCGCCGATGACGGCGATCCGCCGGTGACCCAGCTCGACCAGGTGCTCGGTGGCCGACAGGCCACCCGCCCAGTTGGTGGCCCCGACGCTGGGCACGTCCTGGCCCGGCAGGTCGACCGGGTCGATGACGACGACCGGCAGGTGCGAGCGGCCCAGCCGGCGCTGGTCGGTCGCGGTGAGCCGGGAGGTGACCACGATGGCCCCGCGGCGCCCGCCGGCGATGAGCGACTGCACCCAGTCCGGCTCCCGCGAGCTGGCCAGCGAGGAGACCACGACCGCCAGGCCGCTGTCGGTCACGCCGCGCAGGATCTCCACCGCCCAGGGGCTGTCCAGGGCGGTGAAGACGACGTCGACGAGCAGGTCCTCGGGGGCCTCGTTGCTCCGGCGGGCGACGGGCACGTAGTTGTGCTCCTCGAGCAGCCCCTGGACCAGTGCGCGGGTCGCCGGGGCGACGTCCTGCTTGCCGTTGACCACCTTGGACACGGTGGGCAGGGAGACGCCGGCTGCCGCCGCGATGCTCGCGAGCGTGGGTCGACCCAGCTGGTGGGGCGGCATCGGGCGATCCTCCGGTCCTCGGGTGGTACGGGCCGTCCGCCCCGTCCCGGGCCCCGGGACGGGCCTGCCCGGAACCGCTGGCAGCGTGCGGGGCGATGCTAACCGGAACAGCGGCAGTTTATCGAAACTTCTCGGCCCAGTTTCTGTCCACGGTGGCGCGGGCGCCCCGTCGGCGGCTGTCGTCGTGGGTCGATGATCACGCTGGATGCGCGGCCCGCAGGGGCGCGTTGACAGCCAGGGTGGCCTGGCTTACGTTCTCGCAACTGCTCGAAACTTTCGGTTTGCGTCGACGAAACAGGAAGGTGGCGGTGGGATGACTCCCCGGCGTCTGACCCGCGTGGCCGCTTCGGCCAGCACCCTCGTCCTGCTCGGCTCCCTCGTGGCGTGCGGGTCCTCGGGCCCCAGTGGCTCGGGGGGCGGCGGCGGTGACACGGCCCAGGTGTGGGCGCTGCAGGACACCAACCTCAACCCGATCGAGGAAGCCTCCATCGAGCGCTTCAACGAGCAGTCCGAGGCCGGCGACGCCGAGCTGGCGACCTTCGGCAACGACCCGTACAAGCAGCGGCTGCGCACGGCCATCGGCTCCCCGCAGGCCCCCGACCTGTTCTTCAACTGGGGCGGCGGCAACCTCAAGGAGTACGTCGACGCCGGCAAGGTCGAGGACCTGACCCCGCTGCTCGACGAGAACCCCGAGCTGAAGGACGCGTTCCTGCCCAGCGTCCTCGCCGGTGCCCAGCTGGACGGCCAGTACTACGGCCTGCCGATGCGCGGCATGCAGCCGGTGGTGCTGTTCTACAACGAGCAGGTCCTCGACGCCGCCGGCGTCTCGGTGCCCACCACCTGGAACGAGCTGCTCACTGCCGTCGACGGTCTCGAGGCCGCCGGCGTGACCCCGATCGCGCTGGCCGGCAACCAGGCGTGGACGGAGCTGATGTGGGCCGAGTACCTGCTCGACCGCGTCGGTGGCCCCGAGGTGTTCCAGAACATCCGGGACGGCAAGGAGGGCGGCTGGAGCCAGCCCGAGGTCCTCGAGGCCATGACCATGCTCGAGGACCTCATCGACCGGGGCGCCTTCGGCAGCGACTTCGCCTCGGTGGGCTACGACGTCGGCGGTGCCTCGACGATCCTCGCCCAGGGCGACGCCGGGTTCCACCTGATGGGCTCGTGGGAGTACACCAACCAGCTCGGTCAGAGCCCGGACTTCGTGACCACCGGCGACCTGGGCTGGACGGCGTTCCCCGCCGTCGAGGGCGGCGCGGGCGACCCGTCCAACCTCGTCGGAAACGTGTCGAACTTCTACTCGCTGACCACCGACTCCACGAACAAGGAGACCGCCCGCGAGTATCTGTCGACCGCGCTGACCGACGACCAGTACATCGCCGACCTGATCGCGGCCGGCGACGTCCCGCCGGTGACCGGGGTCCGGGACCAGCTGGAGCAGACGGAGAACGCCGACTACAGCACCTGGATCTACGACCAGACCGTCGAGGCGGAGAACTTCCAGCTGTCCTGGGACCAGGACCTGGCGGCCGACGAGGCCACGGAGATGCTCGAGCAGCTGTCGTTGTTCTTCCTCGGCGAGCAGACCCCGCAGGGCTTCGTCGACGCCATGGCCGGCTGAGGAAGACCGAGAAACTACGGTCATGGGCTTTCGAGGGTCATCCGTGCGGACGGGGCAGCAGCGCCCCTCCGCCTGGTACGCGGCACCGGCATTGCTGTTCTTCGGGCTGTTCGCGGTGCTGCCGATGGTGCTGGTCGTGTACCTCAGCTTCACCGACTGGGACGGGTTCGGCTTCCCGCAGCCCTCCGGGGCCGAGAACTGGAGCCGGCTGGTCCAGGACGGCGAGGCGCGCGACGCGCTGTGGCTCACCCTCGTGCTCATGGTCCTGTCCTGGGCCGTCCAGACCCCGGTCGCCCTGCTGATCGGGGTCTGGGCGGCCGGCAGGCAGCGCAACCGGGCCGTCCTCAGCTCGCTGTTCTTCCTGCCGCTGCTGCTCTCGACCGCCGCCATCGCCCTGCTGTGGCGGTCGGTGCTCGACCCGAACTTCGGCGTCACCCAGTCGCTGCCGTTCCTGGACCGGTTCAACTTCCTGGGCAACACCGAGATCGTCATCTACACGGTGGTCTTCGTGATCACCTGGCAGTACGTGCCCTTCCACACCCTGCTGTACCAGGCCGCGGCCCGGAGCATCCCGGTCAGCCTCTACGAGGCCGCGACCATCGACGGCGCGGGACGGTACAAGCAGTTCTTCACGATCACCCTGCCGCTGCTGAAGTACACGGTCATCACCTCGACCGTGCTCATGCTGGTCGGGTCGTTCACCACCTTCGACACGATTCTCATCCTCACCGGCGGCGGCCCCGGGACGACGACGCGCATCGCACCGCTGTACATGTACATCACGGGCTTCAGCGGCTTCGAGTTCGGCTACGCCAGCGCGATCGCGGTGTTGCTGCTGGCCCTCGGCGCCGGGTTGTCGCTCGTGGTGACCAGGGCGACCGGATTCCGCGACATGCAGAGCCAGCAGGAGGGGGTGTGACCGTGACCCGGACCGCGACCCTCCCGGCGGCCCCGGCCGGCCCGCCGGTGGCCCGACCACCGCGTCGCCGCGGCCGGGCCGGCGGCCGGCGGGAGCGGCCGAACTGGCTGGCGGGTGTGCTGGCCACGGGATGGCTGGTGCTCGTCGCCGTCCCGTTGTACTACCTGGTGGCGGCCAGCTTCCGTACCCGGCAGGACTACCTGTCCACCAGCCCGCTGAAGCCCCCGTCGGCCCCGACGGTCGAGAACTACGTGACGGTGCTGCAGGGCGGCTTCACCACCTACCTGCTCAACACCGTGATCGTCACCGTGGGCACGGTGCTGATCGTGCTGGCGGTGACCGTGCCGGCGGCCTACGCGGTGGCGCGCAACGCCGGCCCGCTGGTGCAGCGGATGTTCTCGCTCATGTTGATCGGTCTGGCCATCCCGGCCCAGGCCACGATCATCCCGGTGTACCTGCTGATCACCCAGCTGCGGCTGTACGACACGCTGCTGGCGATCATCCTGCCGACGGCGGCCTTCGCGCTGCCGGTCGCGATGCTGGTGCTGACCAACAGCCTGCGCGACGTGCCCAAGGAGCTCTACGAGGCGCAGACCCTCGACGGCGCCGGCCCGCTGGCGGTGCTGCGGCACCTCGTCCTGCCGCTGGCCAAGCCGGCGATCACCACCGTCTCGGTGTTCACCGCCCTGAACGCCTGGAACGGATTCCTCTTCCCCCTCGTGCTCACCCAGTCCCAGAGCACCCGGGTGCTCACTCTGGGGCTGTGGGACTTCCAAGGCCAGTTCGGCACCAACGTGCCGGGCCTGCTGGCAGCGGTCACGCTGTCGGTCGTCCCGATCTTCGTGCTGTACCTCATCGGGCGGCGTTACCTGCTGAGCGGCCTGACCGCCGGCTTCGGCAAGTGACCGCCCGGCCGACCCGCCCGATCCGCTGGACCACCCGCCCATGAGAGGAACTCCCCGATGACCCCGCAGCCCAACCGCGAGGACAAGTTCACCTTCGGTCTCTGGACGGTCGGCTGGCCGGCGCGCGACCCCTTCGGCGACGCCACCCGCGCCGACGTCGACGTGGTCGAGTCGGTGCACCGGCTGGCCGAGCTCGGCGCCTACGGCGTCACCTTCCACGACGACGACGTCATCCCGTTCGGCAGCGACGCCACGGCGCGGGAGAACCGCATCAAGCGCTTCCGGGCCGCCCTGGAGGAGACCGGCCTGGTCGTCCCGATGGTGACCACCAACCTGTTCACCCACCCGGTGTTCAAGGAGGGCGGGCTCACCGCCAACGACCGCGAGGTGCGGCGGTTCGCGCTGCGCAAGGTCATGCGCAACATGGACCTCGCCGCCGAGCTGGGCGCGCAGACCTACGTGCTGTGGGGCGGCCGGGAGGGCACCGAGGTCGACACCGCCAAGGACCTGATCGCCGCGCTGGACCGCTACGCCGAGGCGATCGACACCCTGGCCCAGTACTCGGTCGACCGGGGCTACGGGCTGCGGTTCGCGCTGGAGCCCAAGCCCAACGAGCCGCGCGGCGACATCTTCCTGCCCACCGTCGGGCACGCCATCGCCTTCATCTCCAGGCTGCAGCACGCCGACCTGGTCGGGATCAACCCCGAGGTCGGCCACGAGCAGATGGCGAACCTGAACTACACGCACGGCATCGCCCAGGCGCTGTGGTTGGGCAAGCTCTTCCACATCGACCTCAACGGCCAGCACGGCCCGAAGTTCGACCAGGACCTGGTGTTCGGCCACGGCGACCTGATCCAGGCCTTCTCCACCGTGGACCTGCTGGAGAACGGCGGCCCGCAGGGCGGCCGGACCTACGACGGGCCGCGGCACTTCGACTACAAGCCGCACCGCACCGAGGACATGGACGGCGTGTGGCGCTCGGCGGCGGCGAACATGCGCACCTACCTGCTGCTCAAGGAGCGGGCCGCGGCCTTCCGCGCCGATCCGGAGGTGCAGGAGGCGCTGGCCGCCGCCCGGGTGCCCGAGCTGCGCACCCCGACGCTGGCGGAGGGGGAGACCTATCAGGACCTGCTCGCCGACCCCACCGCGCTGGAGGACTTCGACGCCGCCGCGGTCGCGCAGCGCGGTGCCGGCGTCGCGCGGGTCGACCAGCTGATGATCGAGCACCTGCTCGGCGCCCGCTGAACCCGCGATGACGCTGGTGGCGGGGGTCGACTCGTCGACCCAGTCGTGCAAGGTCGTGGTGCGGGACGCCGACAGCGGTGGCCTGGTCCGCGCGGGCCGGGCCACGCACCCCGAGGGCACCGAGGTCGACCCGGCCGCCTGGGACGCCGCCCTGCAGCAGGCGATCGCGGCCGCCGGCGGGCTGGACGACGTCGCCGCGATCGCCGTCGGCGGGCAGCAGCACGGCATGGTCTGCCTCGACGAGGCCGGCTCGGTCGTGCGCCCGGCCCTGCTGTGGAACGACACCCGGTCGGCCGGTGCGGCCGGTGACCTCATCGCCGAGCTCGGCGGCGGGGACACCGGCCGCCGGGCCTGGGCGGATGCGGTCGGGCTGGTCCCGGTGGCATCGTTCACGGTCACCAAGCTGCGCTGGCTGGCCGAGCACGAGCCGGAGAACGCGGCCCGCACCGCAGCGGTCTGCCTGCCGCACGACTGGCTGACCTGGCGGCTGGCCGGGGATCGCGGGGATGGGTCGGCGGGTGGCAAGCAGAGCCTGGAGTCGCTGGTCACCGACCGCGGGGACGCCAGCGGCACGGGGTACTGGTCCGCGGCGCGCGGCGCCTACCGGATGGACCTGCTGGAGCGGGCCCTGGGCTCCTCGGCGCTCGTGCCGCGGGTGCTCGGCCCGGCCGAGGAGGCCGGCCGATCCACCGGCGGCGCCGTCCTGGGCCCGGGCACCGGCGACAACGCCGCCGCGGCGCTCGGGGTGTCGGCCGAGCCGGGTGACGTGATCGTCTCGATCGGCACCTCGGGGGTGGTCTCCATCGTCTCGACGACCCCGACGGCCGACCCGTCGGGGACCGTGGCCGGCTTCGCCGACGCCACCGGCAACTTCCTGCCGCTGGTCGTGACGCTCAACGCCGCCCGGGTGCTGGACGCGACCGCCCGCCTGCTGGGCGTCGACCACGACGGGCT
The DNA here is from genome assembly GCF_054780755.1 of Modestobacter lapidis. NCBI lineage: Bacteria > Bacillati > Actinomycetota > Actinomycetes > Geodermatophilales > Geodermatophilaceae > Modestobacter > Modestobacter lapidis. The sequence goes on from NZ_BAAGVS010000029.1 coordinate 42,565, forward strand.
GTCCCGGCTGGCGCTGAGCGCGCCGGCCGGGTCCGGCGGCCTGGTGCTGGTGCCCTACCTGGAGGGCGAGCGGACGCCGGACCGGCCGTACTCGACCGGTGCACTGCACGGCCTCACGCTGTCCACCGCCGAGCCCGCGTTCCTGGCCCGGGCCGCGGTGGAGGGGCTGCTGTGCGGCCTGGCCGACGGGCTGGCCGCGGTCGCCGCCGGCGGCACCCCCGTGCGCCGGGTGCTGCTGGTCGGCGGTGGCGCGCGCTCGGCGGCGGTCCGCCGGCTGGCGCCCGCGGTGCTCGGCGTCCCGGTGCTCGTGCCGCCGCCGGGGGAGTACGTGGCCGACGGCGCGGCCCGGCAGGCGGCCTGGGTGCTGGCCGGTGGGAGCACCCCGCCGGTCTGGCCGGCCACCGAGACCCGGACGTTCGAGGCCGAGCCGCTGCCGCAGGTCCGCGAGCGGTACGCCGCGGTGCGCGAGCTGACCGCCGACCGCACGTGACGGCAGCACCACCCCCACGAGAGGAAGCACCATGGCGACCGTCACCTACGAGAGCGCGACGCGCAGCTACCCGGGCGCCGAACGCCCGGCCGTCGACGCCCTGGACCTGCAGGTCGAGGACGGCGAGTTCCTCGTCCTCGTCGGCCCGTCCGGTTGCGGCAAGTCCACCTCGCTGCGGATGCTCGCCGGCCTGGAGGACGTCGACGGCGGCCGGATCCTGATCGGCGGCCGCGACGTCACCGACGTGGCGGCCAAGGACCGGGACATCGCCATGGTGTTCCAGAACTACGCCCTGTACCCGCACATGACCGTCGCGGACAACATGGGCTTCGCGCTCCGGATGGCCAGGCTGCCCAAGGGCGACATCCGCACCCGGGTCCAGGAGGCCGCCCGGTTGCTGGACCTGGAGCCCTACCTGGACCGCAAACCCCGGGCGCTGTCCGGCGGGCAGCGGCAGCGGGTCGCGATGGGGCGGGCCATCGTCCGCCAGCCGCAGGTGTTCCTGATGGACGAGCCGCTGTCCAACCTCGACGCCAAGCTGCGCGTGCAGACCCGCACCCAGATCGCCCAGCTGCAGCGCCGGCTCGGGATCACGACCGTCTACGTCACCCACGACCAGGTCGAGGCGATGACCATGGGCGACCGGGTCGCGGTGCTCAGGGACGGGCTGCTGATGCAGGTCGGCCGGCCGCGCGAGCTCTACGACCAGCCCCGCAACGTCTTCGTGGCCGGTTTCATCGGCTCGCCGGCGATGAACCTGCTCGAGCTCCCCGTCGTCGACGGCGGGGTGGCGTTCGGGGACGTCGTCCACCCGGTGCCCCGCGACGTGCTGGGCCGGGCCGGGGGCGACCGGGTGGTCCTCGGCGTCCGGCCCGAGGACCTGGAGCCCGCCGAGCACGGCCTGCCGATCGAGGTGGACGTCGTCGAGGAGCTCGGCGCCGACGCCTACGTCTACGGTCGCACCACCCAGGGCGGGCAGGAGCACACCCTCACCACCCGGGTCGACGGGCGACGCCCGCCGGGCAAGGGCGACGTGCTGCACGTGCGCCCGCGGCCCGGGCACATGCACCTGTTCGACGTCGGCAGCGGTGCGCGGCTGGGTGATTGAGCGTTCCTGGTCGGGCCGTTCCGGCTCCGGCCCGAGCCGGGTGGCGGAGGCTCCCTAGACTCGGCCGAGGTGCACGGCGATCCGTGCACCGGCATCGACGTCAGGAGTGTGCATGGCCGTCCGAGCCATCCGAGGTGCGACACAGGTGGCCGCCGACGACCGCGACGAGGTGCTGTCGGCGACCCGTGAGCTGGTCGTCACCGTCCTCGAGCGGAACGACGTGTCCGCGGAGGACCTGATCAGCATCCTGTTCACCGCGACCCCCGACCTGGTGTCGGAGTTCCCGGCGCTCGCCGCGCGCGAACTGGGGCTCGGTGACGTGCCGCTGATGTGCGCGACCGAGATCGCCGTCCCGCACGCCCTGCCCCGGGTGCTGCGCCTGATGGCGCACGTGGAGACCGTCCGGCCGCGCAGCGAGGTGCAGCACGTGTACCTGCGCGGTGCGGTCGCCCTGCGCCGGGACATCGCGCAGTGAGCGAGCATCGCAGTGAGCGCCAGCGAGCGAGGAGCGGAGCGAACGTCGCTGCGCAGGGGCACAGCGCAGTGAGCGAGCATCGCAGTGAGCGCCAGCGAGCGAGGAGCGGAACGAACGCCGCTGCGCAAGGGCGCAGCGCAGTGAGCGAGCGCCGCTTTTCCGGCCAGGTGACGCTGGACGGGCCGTCGGGGACCGGCAAGTCCAGCGTGGCCCGCGCGGTCGCCACCCGGCTGGGTGCGGCCTACCTGGACACCGGGGCGATGTACCGCGCCGCCACCGTCGCCGTCCTGGACGCGGGGGTCGACCTGACCGACGCCGAGGCGGTGACCCGTGCGGTCTCGGAGGCCGCCATCGAGGTCGGGACGGCGGCCGACGCCGAGGTCGTCACGGTCGACGGGGTGGACGTGGCCGAGCGGATCCGCGGCGCCGAGGTGACCCGCACCGTCTCGCCGGTCTCCGCCGTCCCGGCGGTGCGCCGGTTGCTGGTCGACCGGCAGCGGTCGCTGGTCGCCGCCGCGGACGCCGTGGTGGTGGAGGGCCGCGACATCGGCACCGTCGTGCTGCCCGACGCGACGCTGAAGGTCTACCTGACCGCGGCGCCGGAGGCCAGGGCGCAGCGGCGGGCCGGCCAGCTCGGTGTCACCGACGCGCACAAGATCGCCGAGATCGCCGCGGACCTCCGCCGCCGGGACAGCTACGACAGCAGCCGGGCCGACAGCCCGCTGCGCCCGGCCGCGGACGCGATCGTGGTCGACAGCACCGGACTGGACCAGGACGCCGTCGTCGACCGGGTGCTGGACCTGGCGCTGACCGCCGTGGGGGAGCCGGCATGAGCGGGACGCAGCAGGGCCCGCTGCCGGTGGTGGCCATCGTCGGACGCCCCAACGTCGGCAAGTCGACGCTGGTCAACCGGTTCCTGGGCCGCCGCGCCGCGGTGGTGCAGGACGTCCCGGGGGTCACCCGCGACCGGATCGCCTACGAGGCGCTGTGGAACGGCAAGTCGTTCACCGTCGTCGACACCGGCGGCTGGGAGCCCAGGGCGACCGGCATGGCCGCCTCGATCGCCCGGCAGGCCGAGTACGCGATGAAGACCGCCGACGTGATCGTGCTGGTCGTCGACGCCTCGATGGGGGCGACCGAGACCGATCTGGCCGCCGCCCGGGTGCTGCGGCGCAGCGACCGGCCGGTGATCCTGGTGGCCAACAAGGTCGACGACGAGCGCGGTGAGTCCAATGCCGCCGAGCTGTGGTCGCTGGGCCTGGGGGAGCCGTACTCCGTCAGCGCCCTGCACGGGCGGGGCAGCGGCGACCTGCTGGACCTGGTGCTCGATGCGATGCCCGAGGCGCCGCGCGAGCAGGAGGGGGAGGGTGGCCCGCGCCGGGTCGCGCTCGTCGGCCGGCCCAACGTCGGCAAGTCCAGCCTGATCAACCGGCTGTCGAAGGAGGAGCGCTCGGTCGTCGACTCCGTCGCCGGCACCACCGTCGACCCGGTCGACTCCCTGGTCAGCCTGGGCGGGGAGCAGTGGCGCTTCGTCGACACCGCGGGCCTGCGTCGCAAGGTGAACACCGCCAGCGGCACCGAGTACTACGCCAGCCTGCGCACCGAGGCGGCCATCGAGGCCGCCGAGGTCGCCGTCGTGCTGCTGGCCGCCGACGAGGTGATCAGCGAGCAGGACCAGCGGGTGATCACCCAGGTGATCGAGGCCGGCCGGGCGCTGGTCATCGCGTTCAACAAGTGGGATGCCCTCGACGAGGACCGGCACGCCCAGCTGGAGCACGAGATCGACCGCGACCTGGCCCGGGTGCAGTGGGCCAGCCGGGTGAACATCTCCGCGGTCACCGGCCGCGGGGTGAACAAGCTGGCCGACCACCTGAAGGCGGCGCTGGCCGGTTGGGAGACCCGGGTGCCGACGGCGGCGCTGAACGCCTACGTCCGGGCGCTGGTGCAGGAGACCCCGCCGCCGGCCCGCGGCGGCCGGGCGCCGAAGATCAAGTACGTGACCCAGGCGGACATCCGGCCGCCGCGGTTCGTGGTCTTCTCCACCGGGTTCCTCGAGGCCGGCTACCGGCGCTTCCTGGAGCGCAAGCTCCGCGAGGAGTACGGCTTCGCCGGCACCCCGATCGACGTGTCGGTCAAGGTTCGCGAGGGCCGGGGGAGCGAGAAGAAGCAGGGGTGACCGGTCGCCGGGCAGCCTGAGGCCGTGCGGTAACCTGCTCCAGCAGCGATCGAGCGCGCCCGGCCCAGCCGGGAGCTGCTCGACGCTCGGGCTGTAGCGCAGCTTGGTAGCGCACTTGACTGGGGGTCAAGGGGTCGCAGGTTCAAATCCTGTCAGCCCGACAGAGCGAAGTTGCAGGTCAGGGGCCGTTCCCGGAGAGATCCGGAACGGCCCCTTTTGCTGTTGCGGGGCGTTTGACCACCATTTTGACCACCATTAGGCGACCCTTACTCGCTGAAAGCGGCACCGAGGACGTCCATGGCGCCGCGGGACACGTCGGGTGCGACGTGCCCGTAGACGTCTCCGGTGATGGCGATGGAGGAGTGGCCGAGGACCTCGGACACGACCTTGAGCGGGACGCCCTGGGTGAGCATCACGCTGGCCGCTGAGTGCCGGAGGGTGTGCAGGCCCGCGTGGGGCAGGCCGGCCCTCGTGGCGGCGACCTTGAGGGCTCGCAGAGCGTTGCGGGGGTCGTACGGCTCGCCTGTCTCGGTGGTGAAGACGAAGCCGGTCTCCTGCCAGAGCGAACCGGCCCGCCGTCGCTCCTCGGCCTGGCTGCCGCGCAGACCGCGGAGCAGTCGCTCAGCGGGTGCGGAGATCGGGACGGATCGCTTGGACTTCGCCGTCTTCGGCACCGTCACCAACAGGCGCCCCTGGACCCGGGCGAGCGTTCCGCGCACCCGCAGCAAGCCTTTGTCCAGGTCGACGTCCGACCAGCGCAGGGCAAGCGCCTCACCGCGGCGCAGGCCGGTGTGCACCAGCAGCGCGAACAGCGGGGCGTAGCGGGTGTCCCGGGCGGCGCGGAGGAGCTCCGCCACTTCGGCGGGTGTCAGGTGTGGGGCCTCCTTGACCGTCACCCGGGGCCGCCGCACGATCGCGGCCGGGTTGGACGCCAGCGCACCGTCGCGGACGGCCGTGTCCAGCACCGCCCGGAGGATCGTGTAGGCCGACCGGATGCTGGACTCCGCTAGTCCCTTGCGGCGGAGCTCGACCACCCAGCCTTCGACGTGCGATGGCCGGATCCTGTCCAGGGTGAGCCGCCCGATGGAACTGCTGAGGATGTGGGTGCGTGCGACGCCGGCGTACATGACCTTGGTCGTCTGCTTGCGCTCGGAGGCCTGCAGCGTCGTGTCGATCCAGTGCTGGGCGAAGGCTGCGACGGTCTGCCTCCGGTCCCTTGCCGGCTGGCCGTCTGCCACCCGTTTCCGGATCGCGGCCGCCTTTTCTCGGGTCTCCTGCGGGGTGTCGCCGTAGACGGTGTGGCGGCTCGCTTCGCCGAACTCGTCGGTGACACGGAGGTTGATCTGCCAGCGGCCGTCCGGCCGGCGGCGTGGCGTCGATCCTTCGCTGTTGCCACGACGTTTTGCCGAGGACCCGGCCCTTGACGTCCGTGGACTCACTGTCTGCCTCTTCCGCTCATCAGGCGACGAGTGTCAGCGCTCTGAAAGACAGGGACCGCCGTGCATCCACAGGCGGGCTCCCTCTCCGAGGGCTGTGGATGACGTCGGACAGCTCGCCCTGGTTCATGGCCGTCCGCCGGCGCCGGTGCCCCCGATCGGAAAGCGGCGGTGGGGGAGCGGTCCACGAAGCGGCAGCTGCGTGCGATGAGGACCGGGCGCAGCATGCCGGCTTTCACCAGGGCGTCGGTCGCGGTGCGGCCGATAGCGAGGACGGACTCTGAGGGCCCGATGCCCTGGCGATGGTGCATCAGTGCTCGGAGGCAGTGCCTGTGGCCTGGAGGAGCCCCACGTAGCGCTCCAGTTCGCTGCGGGCCAACCGGCAGCTGCGTCCGATGTGGACGGGACGGAGCTCGCCGGCCTTCATCAGGCCGTAGACCGTCGTGCGACCCACGCGCAGCATCTCCGCTGCCTCTTCGGGGGTGAACAGCAGCGGACCGCCGTCGAGCGCGTTCTGGAGGATCTCTGGATCGCCCATGGCCGCTTCCCCTCAGGCTCTTGCCATTCCGCGACGACCTGGGCCGCGACGGGACGGACGGAGCAGGACCGGCGCTGCTCGTTCGGCCACTCTGCGAGCGGAGCCTCCAGTCGCGCTGTCGTCCGCGCGGCGACCTCTCTGCCGACATTCGGGATCCCCTTTCGGTGCTGCTTCGCTCCCTCACGGCAGCGCAACTGGAGGGTGTCGTGCTCCGAGACACGGTGGGTGAGTGCTGCCAACAACTGTGGAAAACAGTCGGGTTGTGGAAAAGGTCTTTGGCGCAGCGGACCTGTGCTATGGCACCAGATCAAGCTGGCGAACTGCAGATTTACCGGAGAACGGGTATTGCTCCAGTAGGCGAGGCCGGTGGTAACTTCCCGCACCCACCGCAGGGAAGGTGCTCATGTTCCGCCTGAATGTCGCGCGTCGATCACCCCGCCGGGCATGGCCAATGCCTGATATGGCGCTCTGGTCATGACGCAGCGGTGGTTGCACGGTGCCGCACTGAGTCTGCTGGCGTTCGTCGCTGGCTGCTCCAGTGACGCCCCGTCTTCGGCAAGCGCCCCAGGCGCACGTGTCTCGACCTCGCCGACGACCGAGGCGTCGACTCCGGAGGAGGCGGCAGCGAAAGCGGCCACTCCGGTGCTCAGGGAACTCATCCAGGTCTCGGACGCCGCCCGGCAAGACCCCGGCGCCCGGGACTGGGAGCCGGAGATCCGTCGTCACGCTGCCGACCCGGCCGCTTACCTCGCCGTCCAGTCGGTGCGCGAGTACGCCACGCTCGGGCTGCGCCAGAACGGCAACACGCAGTTCGACGTGAAGGTCACCGATGTCCAGTTGGCTTCCCCGGCGGGACCCTCGGTCAAGCTGACCGGCTGCTACGACAGCGGCAGCACCCAGGTCGTCGACGCCGACACCGGTGCGGCCGTGCCGCCCGGCACTCCGGATCGCTACGTCTGGGACGTCACCGTCGTCCAGTACCAGTCCGAGGCGGGATCTCCGTGGCTCGTCACCACGCTCGACCCGCGGACGGACCAGCCGTGCTGATCCGCAGAGCAGGAGCGATCGTCGGTGTCGCGCTCCTGGCGCTGGTCGGTTCGCCGGCCATCGCCCTCGCCGCACCGCCGGTCGAGTGCGCCAAGAAGGACCCGCTGACCGGTGTCTGTCTGCTGATCGCCTCCACACCGTCGGCGGCCGAGGAAGCCAGCGCCAGGGACGACGATGCGCCGGTGCGCGCGGAAGGGGGGAGCACCGGGGGTGAGGCGGCGGCTCCGGACCCGTGCGTCTATCACCCGGCGTCCCCGCAGCCTCCGGAGTCCGACCCGATCTGGGGCGGCCGCACGGCAGCCGAGGGGACGATCAACCTCCGGCTCTGCCCCTCCGACAGCTCTCCCACCGGCTATCAGGTGAGCTTGATCTTCCTCGGGACCGGCACCGATCCTCCGGCTGGTCCGCCCATCGACCCGAGGGTGCTCGCCGAACAGGCCATCTCCGCGATGGTCATGCGTGCGCCTGAGATCCGGATGGCACCCCCACCGGGATCGACCAGCGGGCTCGTCGGCCTGCCGGTCTGGATGTGGGCCGAGCGCGGTGCGGACACCCTGGGTCCGGCGGAAGGATCCGCTTCGGCCGGCGGCGTCACCGTCGTCGCACGGGGGCAGGTGAGCCGCATCGCCTGGGACATGGGCGACGGCACCACCGTCGTCTGCGGTGCGGGAACGCCCTACGCGGCGGGTGCGACCGGACCGTCCCCCGATTGCGGCCACGTCTACGAAAGAGCCTCGAGTCGGCACGTGCCGGGAGGCGGAGCCTGGCCGGTCACGGCGACCAGCACCTGGACCATCACCTGGTCCGGTGGCGGGCTCTCGGGCACCGAGACGCTGGAGCTCTCGTCGTCGACGGAACTCTTCGTCGGGGAGCTCCACGTCCTCAACCAGGACGGGGGCCGGAGATGACTCGCACGCAGCCGCAGGTGAACAGCACGCCTGCTAGCTCGCACGGCATCGGGCTCTCGCGGGCGCCGGTGCTGGCACCACCGCGTCGTCGCCGTAGGCCGGCGCTGCTCGCTCTTGCCGTGGTGATGGTGGTGCTCGGGGCCCTGGGCGCCGCCTACCTCGCCACCTCGCTCGGTCAGTCGGCACCGGTGATCGCGGTGGCGCGCCCGGTGCCCTGGGGGCAGCCCATCACCGCCGCCGACCTGGTCGAGGCGCGTGTGCCGGTGGACCCGGCACTGGCACCCATTTCCTACGGCGATCGGGAACGGGTGATCGGAATGGTGGCGGCCACGGAACTGCTGCCTGGCTCGCTGCTGACGCAGGACGCAGTGATCGACCGACGCCTTCCGGCCGAAGGACAGCAGTTGGTCGGCGTCGGGGTGTCATCGGTGCAGGTGCCGACGACGCCGCTCCGACCGGGCCAGCCCGTGCTGCTGGTGTCGGTCGGTGCTCCGGACTCGACCGCGAAGACTGCCGCCGTAGCCCCGGACCCGGTCCCGGCCACGGTGCTACGCGTCGGACCCACAGGTACCGATGGACGGCGGGTCGTCGACGCGTTGGTCGATGAGACGGACGGACCGGACGTAGCTGCTCGAGCGGCGGCCGGGGCGATCGCCGTTGTCGTGGTGTCGGACGAGTAGGCCTGACCATGTTGATCGCCGTCTTGTCGGCGAAGGGCGCCCCGGGTGTGACCACCGCAGCGCTGGCGCTGGCCCTGTCCTGGCCACGGCCGGTGGTACTGGCCGAACTCGACCCCGCCGGCGGTGACGTGCTCGCCGGCTACGGCCGAGGAGAGCAGGCCGCAGACGGTCTGGGTGAGCTCTCACTTGCGGCGCGTCGCGGTGACGTGATCGCTCGGCTCGACGCCCACCTGCTCCAGTTGGACCAGGCCGGCCGGGCGCGCTTGCTGCCGGGTCTCGCCGACCCGACCGGTGCTGCCCACGTCGACTGGTCACGGATGGCCGGAGCCCTGGACGCGATCGGCGATGGCACGACCGACGTCCTCGCCGACTGCGGGCGGCTGCGGACCGAGCACTTCCCCACGCCTGTGGTCAGCCAAGCCGCGGCGGTTGTGGTGGTGACCGGCTCGAACCTGCGCGCCGTGCGCGCGGCATCCCAAGCCATCGCACATCTCCGACGCGAAGAGGCCGAGCCCGGGACCGGGCCGGTGGCCGTGATGGTGGTGGCGCCGGGGGAGCCGTACACCGAACGAGAGATCGGCGATGCGCTCGCCGTCCCCGTGATCGGCGCCTTGCCGCGCGACGCCAAGACCGCGGCGGTGCTCAGCGACGGCGCGCCGGCTGGTCGCGGATTCGCCCAGACGGCCCTGATGCGCGCTGCTCAATCCGTCGCGGCGGACCTGGTCGCCTTCTCGGCGAGCAGGCAAGCCGTTCTGGCGCCGGCCTGGAGCGCTTCGGCCGATCCGGTGGACTCTGCGGGACCGATCCGTGGCTGAACCACGCCAGGCTGTGCCGTTTGGACGTGATGTCCCCGAGTCGCCTGCGGCGCCTTCGCGCCTTAACCTTGATCTTTCGTGATCTTGTCGGGGTTCATGATCGTCGGGGTTCTGAGCCCGCGTGGGCGTGAGGATGACATCGGGGTGTGACGGTTCGCCC
>NZ_BAAGVS010000030.1:0-51017 GCF_054780755.1 Modestobacter lapidis
CTCGGCCTTGAACTGCGGGCTGAACCTTCGCCGCTGCTCTGGCATGGACAGATCCTCTCAGCAGCGAGTCACTGTCCAAGATCATTGGTACACCCCAAACCGGGCCGGCCGCACGTCCATGACGACCGCCGCCTCCGGCACCACCACCTGCGCCGACCCCACCAACCCCGGGACCACCCCGGTCAGCACCGTCAACTACACCTACGACACTGCCGACCGGCTGGTGTCCGACACCGCCACCGGCGCGGCGGGATGGGTCTATGACCCCCTCGGGCGGATCACCGACGCACCCGTCGCCTCCAACCCCGGCGCCCGAGTCGCCAACGGCTTCTACGTCAACGACCTGATCCACACCCAGACCAGCGACGGCGTCGCCCGCCAGAACTGGGAGCTCGACCCGATCCAGCGCTTCAGTTCCTACACCTCCGAAACCTGGACGACCGGCGCCGACGGAACCCCGGGGTGGCAGCAGGCCGTCACCAAGATCAACCACTACGACTCCGACTCCGACTCCCCGGCCTGGATCGTCGAAGACGCCTCCCTGCCCGACGAGGTCACCCGCTACGTCGACGGCCTCGACGGCGCCCTCGCCCAGCAGACCGGCAAGACCGGCGACCGGGTGTTGCAGCTGATCGACCTGCACGGCGACGTCATGACCACCCTGCCCATCCCCGACGGGCCGACAGCCACCGCCGACTGGGGTGCGGTGCGGCACAAGGCGGCCGACGAGTTCGGCAACCCCACCGACCTCACCAGCGGCGGCAAGCTGGCCTCTACCGGCGCCGCACCGGGCAGCAACGACCGCTACGGCTGGCTCGGCGGCGCCCAACGCTCCACCGACGCCCTCGCCGGCGTCACCCTCATGGGCGTCCGGCTCTACGACCCCGCCACCGGCCGGTTCTGGTCGACCGACCCCGAACCCGGCGGCAACGCCACCGCCTACGACTACTGCTCCGCCGACCCGGTCAACTGCACCGACCTCGACGGGCGCTGGTCATGGAGCGGGGTGCTCAAGAAGGTCGCCGTCGTCGCTGAGGTCGCCTCCATCGTTCCCGGCCCCATCGGCGCCGCCTCCGCGGCCATCTCCGCCGGCGCCTACGCCGCCACCGGGCAACGCGGCAGAGCCCTGGTGATGGGCGTCACCGTAGCCGCCGCCATGGTCGGCGCGGGCGCGGCAGTCAAGGCCGGCGCCCGCGCGATCCGCGCAGCAGGATCCACCGCTGCCAAAGCCGGGCGAGCCACGGTCAAAGCCAGGAAGGCCAGTAGCTGCGCGGCGAAGAACAGCTTCGCGCCCGAGACCGGCGTGCTGCTGGCAAGCGGCGCCACGATTGCCATCAGCGCCGTACGAGTCGGGGACCTCGTCGCCGCCCATGACCCGCTCACCGGAGAACTGACCGCCCAACCCGTGCTCGACGTCATCGTCGGGCACGGCGACAAGCACCTCATCAAGGTCCACACCACACCCGCGCCGGCCAGCGCCATGGACGAGGGGCAGGTCCCCGACGACGATCCGCGGGCCGACACCTGGACCGCCACGGCCAACCACCCGATCTGGGTCGAGGACGAGGGCTGGACCGACGCCGACGACCTGGCCATCGGTGACCTCCTCATCGGCGCAACCGGCGAGTTCCGCATCGTCCAGGACATCGACGACGAGGGCCGGCTTCCCGGACAGACGGCCTACAACCTCAGCGTCGCCAACATCCACACCTTCGTCGTCGGCGACACCGGCGACGGAACGCTCGTCCACAACTGCTCTAAACCTCGGCTTACCGGCGAGTTCGCCAAATCCGTGAGTGAGGCACGCGGCATAGCCAAGCGAGTCGCGACGCGAGCTAGGGCAGATGGCCGAGACGCGACCGTGCTGCCAGTTCGCACAGGGAAGTACAACTCGGCGAAGTTGATCCGCAAGGACGTGGTGGTCGTCATTTCTCGCGTCCGGAGCAACGGACCTCGGGTGGTTGAGCAGATCCACCATGTAAGGGTCAAGAGCGGGCGAAGGCGATGAGAAGGGACCCTGTCACTCATGAAGGTCTGGAAGATCGTGGCTCGTGACGAGGTGCAGGCAGTCGCCGAGTTCATCGTTGCGGCAGAAACGAAAGCCATGGCTCGAGCGGCCTTCTTGGCAATGGGTTTGAGAGGTGCCTGGGAGCCGCCGGCCACAGTAAAACCCGTCCAGGAAGCGCTGGATAGGCCTGGAGTGGTGCTTCGGCGAGACTGGCAGGAAGGCACCTGGACTGTCGTGTAGGACTCGCCGGCGCCTGCGGCCACAGACGGCCGATCTCCGCGAGCCGGAGGACGGCGACGGCCACCGGTCGTATGCTGGCACTCGGTCCGTGTGAGTGCCAGCGCTGCCCGGCGGCGTGGCGCAGTCCGCGCACGGATCCGTCGACCCGTACGGAGGTGTCAGCCGTGGCGCACGACGACCGGCGCCTGCAGGTGCTCCGGGCCATCGTCCAGGACTTCGTCTCCACGAACGACCCGGTGGGCAGCAAGGCCCTGGCCGCCCGGTACGACCTGGGGGTCAGCCCCGCCACCATCCGCAACGACATGGCGGTGCTCGAGGAGGAGGGCTACATCACCCAGCCGCACACCAGTGCCGGCCGGGTGCCCACCGACAAGGGCTACCGCTTCTTCGTCGACCGGCTGAGTGCGGTCAAACCGCTCTCGGTGGCCGAGCGCCGGGCCATCGAGAAGTTCCTCGACGGGGCCGTCGACCTGCACGACGTGCTCGGGCGCACGGTGCGCCTGCTGGCCCAGCTGACCCGGCAGGTCGCCGTCGTCCAGTACCCGACGCTGTCGCGCAGCGCCGTCCGGCACCTGGAACTGGTGCCGCTGACGGCGCACCGGATGCTGCTGGTGCTCATCACCGACACGGGCCGGGTCGAGCAGCGGGCGGTCGAGACCCCGGTGGACACCGACACCGAGACCGTCGCCGAGCTGCGCGCGCTGCTCAACACCGCCTTCACCGGTGCCAAGCTGGCCGAGGCCAGCGGCAAGGTCGGTGATCTGGTGGAGCACGCGCCGCCACACCTGCGCGGCCTGGTGGCCGCGGTCAGCGCCACGCTGCTGGAGCTGCTGGTCGAGCCCACCGAGGACCGGCTGGTCATCGGCGGCACCGGCAACCTGGCCCGGGGCAACGCCCTGGACTTCCCCGGCAGCGTGCGCCCGCTGCTGGAGGCGCTGGAAGAACAGGTGGTCGTCCTGCGGTTGATGGCCGAGGTGGGCCCCAGCACCGTGCTGGTGAGCATCGGCGAGGAGAACGAGCACGAGGCGCTGACCGGCGCCTCGTTCGTGTCCGTGGGGTACGGCTCCGGTGACCAGGCCCTGGGGGGCCTGGGCGTCGTCGGACCGACCCGGATGGACTACGCAGGCAACATGGCCGCGGTACGAGCCGTGGCCCGCTACGTCGGCCAGTTGCTGGCCGAGAGCTGAGGACGAGATCACTTCGATGGCAACCGACTACTACGGCGTGCTGGGCCTGGCCCCGGGCTCCAGCGACAACGACATCAAGCGCGCCTACCGGCGGCTGGCCCGGGACCTGCACCCCGACGTGAACCCCGACCCCGGGGCCAAGGAGCGCTTCCAGGAGGTCAGCCGCGCCTACGAGGTGCTGACCGACCCGGAGAAGCGGCGGATCGTCGACCTGGGCGGCGACCCCTACGACACCGGACGTGGCGGCGGTGGGTTCGGCCAGGGGGCCGGCTTCGGCGGCCTGGGCGACATCATGGACGCCTTCTTCGGCGGCGCGGCGACCCGCGGGCCGCGCAGCCGGGCCCGCGCCGGCGGTGACGCGCTGATCCGTGTCGACCTCGACCTGGACGAGACCGTCTTCGGCACCGCCACGGACATCACCGTCGACACCGCGGTGCTCTGCGACACCTGCACCGGCGCCGGCACGGCCCCGGGCACGCACCCGACCACCTGCACCACCTGCGACGGCCGCGGCGAGGTGCAGAGCGTTCAGCGATCCTTCCTCGGCCAGGTCGTCGCCACCCGGCCCTGCCCCACGTGCAGCGGCACCGGCCAGGTCATCCCCGAACCGTGCGCCAAGTGCGCCGGTGACGGGCGGGTGCGGGCGCGCCGCACGATCCCGGTGAAGGTTCCCGCCGGCGTCGAGGACGGCATGCGCATCCGGCTGGCCGGCCACGGCGAGGTGGGCCCCGGTGGAGGGCCGGCCGGCGACCTCTACGTCGAGGTGCACGAGCGGCCGCACGACGTGTTCACCCGCGACGGGGAGGACCTGCACTGCCGGGTCACCCTGCCGATGACCGCCGCGGCGCTGGGCACCACCCTCAAGCTGCAGACCCTCGACGGCGTCGAGGACCTCGACATCAAGGCCGGCACCCAGTCCGGCAGCGTGCTCACCCTGCGCGCCCACGGGGCACCCCGGCTGCGCGGCACCGGCCGGGGCAACCTGATGGTGCACGTCGACGTCCAGACCCCCGGCCGGCTCGACGACCGGCAGCGCGACCTGCTGCGCGAGCTCGCGACGCTGCGCGGGGAGGAGCTGCCCGACGGCAGCGGCGCGCCCCAGGGCGGGTTGCTGTCCCGCGTCCGCGACGCGTTCAAGTGACCGGGGCGGTGCCCACGGACGCCGCCGCACCCGAGCTGGACGGCGCCCCGCTGTTCCTGGTCGACGAGGTGCCCGACACCCATGTGCTGACCGTCGCCGGGGCCGAGGGTCGGCACGCCGTCGAGGTGCTGCGGCTGACGACGGGAGAGCGGGTCCGGGTCGGCGACGGCCGCGGCCTGGTCGCCGACGGCACGGTGGTCTCCGCGGGGCCCGGCGGTCTGCAGGTGCAGGTGACGGTGCGGCACGAGGTGCCCGCCCCCACGCCATCGCTGGTGCTCGTGCAGGCGCTGCCCAAGGGCGACCGTGGGCCGCTGGCCGTCGAGCTGGCCACCGAGCTCGGCGTCGACCGGATCGTGCCGTGGACGGCGGCCCGCTGCGTCACCCGCTGGCGCGAGGATCGCACCGAGAAGGGCCTGGCCAAGTGGCGCGCAGCGGCGCGCGCGGCCAGCAAGCAGGCCCGCCGTCCCCGGCTGCCCGAGGTGACCGAGCCGATGAGCACCCGGCAGGTGTGCGGCTTCCTCGGCGACGTCGACCTGGCGCTGGTGCTGCACGAGCAGGCCCGCCGTCCCCTGGCCGGCGTCCCGGTGCCCGCCGAGGGCACCGTCGTGGTGGTGGTGGGACCCGAGGGCGGGCTCACCGACGGCGAGGTGGTCGCCTTCCTCGCCGCCGGCGCTGAGCCGGTGCGGCTGGGTGCGGAGGTGCTACGGACGTCGACCGCCGGCGCCGCCGCGCTGGCCGCGATCTCCACGAAGACGAAGTGGGTGTAGGTCGGCCCTCCGCCGAGTGAGCAGTTCGGGTCGTCGACACGGCCGGACACGCCGCGCGGAACGCCCATGACTGCCCACTCGAATCGATGGGGAGGACAGCGGGGTTACCGCAACGCCTGGCGGGCGCGGGCGCTGACCAGGTCGACGGCGAGGGTCAGCAGCACCAGCGCCACCAGCGTGGTGGCCACCGCGCCCCAGTCGAAGGTGGCCAGCTGGGTGGCCAGCAGTGCGCCCAGCCCGCCGGCGCCGAGCACCCCGACCAGCACGCTGTCCCGGATGGCCACCTCCCACCGGTACAGCGCGAACGCCAGCACCGGGCCGGTGGCCCGGGGCAGCACCCCGTACAGCCAGCCCGCGGCCGGCCCGGCGCCGAGCGCGGCCAGCGCGGCCCGGGGCCGGGGATCGAGCTCCTCGGTCGCCTCGGCCGCGAGCCGCCCCAGCACGCCGAAGCTGTAGACGCCCAGCGCCAGCGCCCCGGGCAGCACCCCGGGCAGCAGCACGAACAGCACGACCAGCGCCCACACCGGCGCCGGCACCGCGCGCAGCAGCAGCAGGCCCAGCCGCACGACGGTGCCCAGCAGCCGGCGGCCCGGGGTCATCCGGCCGGGCGGCCGTGCCGCGACCCCGGCGACCAGCACGGCGCCGACGGTGGCAACGGCGATGGCGATCACCGACATCTGCACCGTGTCGACCGCCAGCGAGGCGACCGAGGCCAGCAGGTCGGCGTCGGTGTCCGGGGGCCAGGCGGCCCCCAGCACGTAGCCGAGCTGCTCGCGGGTGCGCTCGGCGAACAGGGTGGCGGGGGTGACCGCCAGGTACCACCACGACCAGGCGACGAGCGCCAGCGAGCCCAGCACCGCCGCTGTCAGCACCCGGTCGCGGGCCAGCCGGGTGGGGGACGAGCGCGGCGCGGCCAGCCGGCGCCGGACGGCGCGGCCGGTGACGTCGGCCAGCAGGCACAGCAACGCGAGCGCGTACACGCACGACCACACCTGTTCCCAGCGCAGCGAGCTGAACGACAGCGACAGCTGGTAGCCCAGCCCGCCCGCGCCGATCAGCCCCAGCACGACGGCCGAGCGCACCGCGCACTCCAGCCGGTAGAACGAGTAGGAGAGCAGCCCGCCCGCGGCCGGGGGCAGCAACTCGTACAGGACGGCGGAGCTGCGGCCGGCTCCCGCGGCCAGCAGGGCGTCGTGCCCGCCGCGGGGCACCTCGTCGAGCAGATCGGCGAACACCTTGGCGGTGACCGCGCCGTAGGGCAGGCCGATGGCCAGCACCCCGACCCAGGGGTCCAGGCCCAGCACGTTGACCAGCAGCAGCCCCCAGACCGCCTCGTGCAGGCCGCGGGGGACGGCCAGCGCCCCGCGGGTCAGGGTCCAGCCCAGCCGGCGTCGTCCCCACGTCGTGCGGGCGACCGCCACCGCCCCCAGCGCGCCGAGCAGGACGGCGAGCGCGGCGCCCAGCGCGGCATAGGCGAGGGTCACCAGGGCGCCGGTGACGAGGACGCGGAGGAACTCGGCGTCCAGTGCGGGGGACAGCGCGGCGGAGGCGAACCGGCCGAACTGCGCGCGGCCGGCCGGGTTGACCACCTCGCCGGCGAAGAGACCGGCGCCGGCCAGCGACCAGACGACGACGGCGACCGCGCCCAGGCCCCACCCCCAGCGGGCCCGGACCCGGTGCAGCCGGGGCCGGGCAACCGGCGGGGCGTCGAGGACGGCGGTCACCGGGGCGCGCCGTAGAAGTCCGCCAGGTCGCGGACCGACAGGGCGGCGGTCGGCGCGTCGAGCACCACCCGGCCGGCGACCAGGCCGACCACCCGGGTGCAGTGCCGCAGCGCCAGCGCCGGATCGTGCAGCGAGGCGACCAGCGCGCCGCCGCGGTCGGCCGCCAGCCCGGCGAGCAGCCCGAGGACCCGGTCGGCCAGCGCGGGGTCCAGCGCGGAGGCCGGCTCGTCGGCCAGCACCAGTTCCGGTCGCTGGACCAGCAGCCGGGCGACCGCGACCCGCTGCCGCTGCCCGCCGGACAGCCGGTCGGTGCGCTCGTACACCCGGTCGGCCAGCTGCACCCGGTCGAGTGCCTCGAGCACCGCGGGCAGCCCCTGGGGACGCACCAGTGACCAGGCCGCCCGGGACGCCGGCCAGCTGCCGAGCCGGCCGGCGTTGACGTTGTGCACCACCCGGAGCTGGCCGACCAGCTCCAGCTGCTGGTGCACCGTGCCCACCCGGGAACGAAGCTGCCGCAGCGTCCGGCCGCGCAGTGCGGACGGGTCGGCGCCCAGCAGCTCGACCGTGCCGCCGGTGGGCGGCACGGCCGCGTTGGCGAGGCCGAGCAGCGTCGACTTACCGGCGCCCGACGGGCCGACCACGGCCACCCGCTCGCCGGCGTCCACCGTCAGGTGGACGCCGGCGAGGGCGGGCGTGGTGCCGTAGTGGACCGAGACGCCGGACAGCCGCAGGACGGCGGTCAGCTGATCAGCCCGAGCCGGCGGCCGATCTGCTCGATCCGGTCGTAGTTGCCTGCCTCGGTCGGGATGAAGGCTCCGGCGCCGAACAGGTCGAGGACCTCGGCGTCGGCGGGGTCGTCGGCGGACAGCCCGGTGAAGTACCCGGTCAGCCGGCCGGGCAGCTCCTCGCCCAGCCGCTCGGTCGCCTGCGGGCCCAGCAGCCAGTGGTAGTCGTAGTAGGCCGGCGTCCGGGAGTACCGCACCACCGCCGGGTCGACCGCACCCTCCTCGCTGCGTGCGGTCCACACCTGTTCGTTGAGCACGCCGGCCTGGTAGCTCCCGGAGGCGACCAGGGCGAGCGTCGCGTCGTGCGAGCCGGAGAAGCCCGGCCCGCCGGGGAAGCCCGCGGGGTCGACGCCCTGCTCCTGCAGGAAGTACGCGGGCATCAGCCGGCCGGACGTGGACGTCTCGCTGCCGTAGGTGAAGCGCAACCCGGCCAGCGGCGTGAGGTCCTCCGACGGCGGCAGGCCGGTGGCGGTGTTGACCACGAAGATCGAGTGGAAGTCGGCGTCGATGTCGCGCTGGGCGAGCGGCCGGGCGCCGGGTGTCTGCAGCCGGGCCTGGACCCCGGTGAGCCCGCCGAACCAGACGAGGTCGAGGTCGCCGGTGCGGAAGAGCGAGACGGCCGCGGCGTAGTCGGTGACCGGCTGGTAGGCAACGTCGAGGTCCAGGGCACCGGACATCGAGTCGGCGACGGTGCGGTAGAGCCGTTGCAGGACCTCGGGGTCCTGGTCGGGGATCGCGCCGATGCTCAGCCGGCCGGTGGAGCCGGACGGCGCGGCGGCGACAAGGGAGGTCCGGTCGCCGCAGGCGGCGAGCCCGGCGGCGAGGACGGCGGCACCGCCGGCGAGGAAGCCGCGCCGCGAGAGCGGGGTTCGTGCTGCTGGACCACCCGACCGGACGGTGCGACGGGTGCTCACTACGTCCTCGGGTGGGGGTGGGGACGGGACACGACAGGCCTCCAGGAGGGGTCGGGGCGACGGGACCGGGACATCGTGGCCCATCGGCCGCCGCGCCGGTCGCCTAGGGTCGGCACCGTGAGCGATTGCCTGTTCTGCCGGATGGTGACCGGGGAGATCCCGGCCGACGTGGTCCACGAGACCGGGCGCACCTTCGCCTTCCGGGACATCAATCCGCAGGCGCCCACCCACGTGCTGGTGATCCCCAAGGACCACCACGCCACCGCCGGGCTGCTCGTCGGTGCCGATCCGCAGCTGCTGGGCGAGGTCGTCGCCGCGGCGCACGCGGTGGCCATGCAGGAAGGCCTGGTGACGGCCGACGGCCCGGAGCCCGGCTACCGGCTGGTCGCCAACACCGGCCCGGCCGCCGGGCAGACCGTCCACCACGTGCACCTGCACGTGCTCGGTGGCCGCGACCTGGGCTGGCCGCCCGGCTGACGCGCCTCCGGCGGTGGTCCACGACCCGTTCGACGAGTGGTTCGCCGTTCGCCAGGCGCTCCGCGCGGGTAGACTCGGCCGGGTCACAGCCCCGTCGCAGGAAGGCAGGGTCGAGCGTACTTGCCCGACACCGCACCAGACGCCGTTCCCACCGGTACCAGCACGTCCCTGCAGAGCTCGGCACGTGCCGCCGCTCTCGGGAACGCCACCGCGGGTGCGTCTGCTCCCGCGGACGGGGCAGCCGCCGCCGTCCGCACCGCCATCACCGTCCCGGAGACCGTCTCGATGGTCGCCCTCCTCGGCTCCGGGGACGAGCTCCTCCGGCTGGTCGAGGCCGAGCTCACCGCCGACGTGCACGTGCGCGGCAACGAGATCGCGATCACCGGCCAGCCGGCCGACAACGCCTTCGCCGTCCGGGTGTTCGACGAGCTCATCGCCCTGCTGAACACCGGTCAGGCGTTGCGCCCCGACTCGGTCCGGCGGGTCGTCGGCATGCTGCGCAGCGGCGGGTCCGAGCGCCCGGCGGACGTGCTCAGCCTCGACATCCTCAGCCGCCGGGGCCGCACCATCCGGCCGAAGACGCTGAACCAGAAGCGCTACGTCGACGCGATCGACGCGCACACGGTCATCTTCGGCATCGGTCCGGCCGGCACCGGGAAGACCTACCTCGCGATGGCGAAGGCCGTGCAGGCGCTGCAGACCAAGCAGGTCAACCGGATCATCCTGACCCGGCCGGCCGTCGAGGCCGGAGAACGGCTGGGCTTCCTGCCCGGCTCGCTCTCGGAC
Source organism: Modestobacter lapidis (assembly GCF_054780755.1). Lineage (NCBI taxonomy): Bacteria > Bacillati > Actinomycetota > Actinomycetes > Geodermatophilales > Geodermatophilaceae > Modestobacter > Modestobacter lapidis. Next base: position 10,030 of record NZ_BAAGVS010000030.1, read on the forward strand.
AAGATCGACCCGTACCTGCGGCCGTTGTACGACGCGCTGCACGACATGGTCGATCCCGAGTCGATCCCGCGGCTGATGGCGGCCGGCACCATCGAGGTGGCGCCGCTGGCCTACATGCGTGGCAGAACCCTCAATGACGCATTCGTCATTCTCGACGAGGCGCAGAACACCACGGCCGAGCAGATGAAGATGTTCCTGACCCGGCTGGGCTTCGGCTCCAAGATGGTGGTCACCGGCGACGTCACGCAGGTCGACCTGCCCGGTGGCGCGCAGAGCGGTCTGCGGATCGTCCGCGACATCCTCGACGGCGTCGAGGACGTGCACTTCTCCCAGCTGACCAGCACCGACGTCGTCCGGCACCGGCTGGTCGGCGACATCGTCGACGCCTACGAGCGCTGGGACGCGACCAAGCAGCCCGTCTCCGCCGCGGCGCCGGCCCGGCCCGCCCGGCCACGCCGGCAGCAGGGGAGCTGACCGTGGCCGTCGAGATCGCCAACGAGTCCGAGATCACCGTCGACGAGCAGGCCCTCGCCGGGGTCTGCCGCTACGTGCTGGGCGAGCTGGACGTCAGCCCGCTCGCGGAGCTGTCCGTGCTCTGCGTGGACGTCGACTACATGTCCAGCCTGCACGAGCGGTGGATGGGCGAGAAGGGCCCCACCGACGTGCTGGCCTTCCCGATGGACGAGCTGGACACCGCGCGCCCCGACGACCCCGATCCGGGGCCGGCGCTGCTGGGTGACGTCGTGCTGTGTCCCGCCGTCGCCGTCCGGCAGGCCCGCGCGGCCGGGCACTCGATGGGCGACGAGCTGCTGTTGCTGGCCACCCACGGCGTGCTGCACCTGCTCGGCTACGACCACATGGAACCCGCCGAGGAGAAGGAGATGTTCGGCCTGCAGCAGAAGCTGCTCGACGGCTGGCGCTCCACCCCGCGGGACAAGGTCACCGGCGAACCTGCCGGCGCGGCTCCGCCCGTCGAGGAGCCACGAACCCGATGAGCCCCACAGCGGTGGTCCTGCTGGTGATCGCCGTCTGCCTGGTCCTGCTGGCCGGTGTCTTCGCCGCGCTGGACGCCGCCCTGCAGCGGCTTTCCAAGGCCCAGGTGGACGAGATGCGCCGCGACGGCGTGAAGCGCGCCGCGGCCCTCGTGCGCGTCGTCGAGGACCGGGCACGGCATGTCTCCCTCCTCCTGCTGCTCCGGATCGCCTGCGAGATGACCGCGGCGGTCCTGGTGGCCGTGGTGCTCTTCGTGTTCTTCGACGGCATCGCTCTGGGCGTGGTCACCGCCGCCGCGGTGATGACCGTGGTCAGCTACGTGCTGATCGGTGTCGGGCCGCGCACGCTGGGCCGGCAGCACGCCTACAGCACCGCGCTGGCCGGCGCCCCGCTCATCCGGCTGCTCGGCCGCATCCTCGGGCCGCTGGCCACGCTGCTGATCCTGGTCGGCAACGCGATCACCCCCGGCCGCGGTTACCGCGACGGCCCGTTCTCCAGCGAGGTCGAGCTGCGCGAGCTGGTCGACATGGCCGAGGAGCGCGGTGTCGTCGAGGCCGGTGAGCGCAACATGATCCACTCGGTGTTCGAGCTGGGCGACACCATCGCCCGCGAGGTCATGGTGCCCCGCCCCGACGTGGTGTGGATCGAGAGCACCAAGTCGCTGCGGCAGGCGCTCGCGCTGGCGTTGCGCAGCGGCTTCAGCCGCATCCCGGTCATCGGCGAGAACGTCGACGACGTGCTCGGCATCGTCTACCTGAAGGACCTCGTCCGCCGGTCGCAGGGCACGGCCGACAACCGCGGCGGCCCGCGGGTCGACGAGCTCATGCGCCCGGCCAGCTTCGTCCCCGAGTCCAAGCCGGTCGACGAGCTGCTGCGCGAGATGCAGGCCCGGCGCACCCACATGGCCGTCGTCGTCGACGAGTACGGCGGGTTCGCGGGGCTGGTCACGATCGAGGACATCCTCGAGGAGATCGTCGGCGAGATCGACGACGAGCACGACACGGTGCAGCGGCCGCCGGTGGAGGAGCTGCCCGACGGATCGGTGCGGATCACTGCGCGGCTGCCGGTCGGCGACCTCGCCGACCTGTTCAAGGTCGAGCTGCCGGAGGACGACGACGTCGAGACGGTGGGCGGGCTGCTGGCCCGCGAGCTCGGCCGGGTGCCGATCGAGGGCTCGGCGGCGGAGGTCGGCGGCCTGCGGCTGGTCGCCGAGAGCACCGGTGGGCGGCGCAACCGGATCGACACGCTGCTGGTCTGCCGGGTGGGAGATCCCGGGTCCGAGGAGGACGGCGCCGACCGGGCTGCCCAGGACGGTGGCGACCGGGACGCCGCCGAGGAGGCGTCCGAGCACACCGGTGCCACCGCGTCCGGCGGCAGCGCGGCCGGGCGGCGGCCCGAGCACGCAGCCGTGGAAAGCTGAAGAAGGACCCTCCCGCCCCCCACCGCTCGCAAGCTCGCGGCGGGCCCCTGCGGAAGGGCCGGACCGACTGACAGGAGAGTGATCCGGTGGCTGAGGTGGACCCCGAGGACGCCAAGCTCGTCACCCTGGCCCGTTCCGCGCGCGGCCGCACCGGTGCGCCCGAGGGGGCCGCCGTTCGCGACACCGACGGCCGCACCTACCTCGCGGCCACCGTGGCGCTGCCCTCCCTCCAGCTCACCGCGCTGCAGGCCGCGGTCGCCGCCGCGGTGTCCAGCGGGGTCACCGGGTTGGAGGCCGCCGCCGTCGTCACGCCCGCCGACGCGGTGGAGGACGCCGGGCTGGCCGCCGTCCGTGATCTGACGCCGTCCGCGCCGGTCCACCTGGCCGGCCCCGACGGCACCGTCCGCACCACCACCTGAGAAAGGACCCCGTCCTCCCCACCCCTCGCACGCTCGGGGCGGTGCCCTGGACGGGGCCTAGATGACCTATTCCAAGGGGTCGTGTGCCTCAGCGACGTTCCCGCGGGAACGTCGGCGGTACCAGTTCGGCGTGCCGTGATCAGGTGAGGGGCGAGGGTGCCCAGGCTCGGCGTTGGAACCCAACGTCGAACCGCGGAGGTCCTCGTGGACGCCGATCTGGACACCCTCGCGACCGCACTCTACGTACGAGTCGATGACCTGTTGAAGGAGTTCCCGCAGCGGGCTCCGGCCCGGCCGAAGGTCGGGATCGCACCGAGAATCACCGACGCCGAGCTGATCACGTTGGCGGTGATGCAGGCACTGGCCGGCCGCCCCAGCGAGGCCCGATGGCTGCGCTACGCCTGCTCCCACCTGCGGCATCTGTTCCCCTACCTGCCCGGCCAACCCGGCTACAACAAGCGGTTACGACACCTCGCCGACACCATCGCCTGGCTGATCACGGTGCTGGCCCGCGACACCAGCCTGTTCACCGACAACGTGTGGGTCGTCGATTCCACGCCGGTGGAGTGCGCCCGCTCCCGGGAAACCGTCCGCCGCTCGGACCTGGCCGGCTGGGCCGAGTGCGGCTACTGCGCCAGCCACTCCCGGTTGTTCTGGGGCCTGCGACTGCACCTGCTGTGCACGCTGCACGGGCTGCCGGTCGGCTTCGCCCTCACCGGCGCCAAGGCCGACGAGCGCACGGTGCTGCTCGACATCCTCGACACCGACCCCACCCTGACCGCCGACCGCCGCCAGCAGGTCGTGATCGCGGACAAGAACTACTACGGCCGCGAGTTCGAAGGCATCCTCGCCGACGCGGGGTTGAACCTGCTGCGCCCGGCTCGCAAGGGCGAACCCGAGCGCCCGGGGACGCGCTTCTTCAAGCCATTACGCCAGGTCATCGAGTCGATCAACGACACCTTCAAAGGTCAACTCGACCTCGAACAACACGGTGGACACACCCCCGGCGGGGTCTGGGTCCGTGTCCTACAACGCGTCCTGGCACTGACCGCCGCCATCTGGCACAACGACCGCACCGGCGCGCCCGTCGCCCGCTGCCTCACCGCCTACGACCACTGACCCCTTGGAATAGGTCATCTAGGAGAGCGGCGAGTTCAGCGCCTCGGCGAAGGCGGCCGGGTCGCGCACCCACACGGTGAACGCCTGCTCGGTGAGCGCGTCGCTGCCCAGGTGCCGCACGGTCACCCTGGTCCGGCCGGGCCACCAGCCGCCGCGTCGCTTCGGCCGCGGCCAGCCGGCCGGTGCGGTGCCGCGCACCACGTCGGTCACCAGGACCCGCGGCACCACCCCGAAGGACGACGTCTGCCGCAGGCCGGCGATGTCGGTGGACACGCCGTGGTCGGAGGCGGTGAAGCGACCGGTGGAGCCGAGGAGCACGAGCGCGGCCAGCGCGATGGCCAGCGGCACCTCCGCGGTGGCCGCCGCCGACCCGTCGCGCCAGCCGAGGAAGCCCAGCCAGGCCGCGACGGCGAGCAGGGTCAGCCCCACGACCAGCGGGCTGGCGGGGTTGTACTGCCAGTACCGCAGCGGTGGCGGGACGATGGTCACCGACCGCCTGGGCCCGCGCCGGGCGAGGAACCCGTAGCTGGTCACCTGGCTGATGTGCCGCTCCCGGTCGCGGGCCGCCCGGACGACGAGCGGCTCACCCTGGTCACGTCGGGAGCGGGGAGGCATGCCGACCATGATCCCAGGCCGGTGCTGCGGTAACGGCCGGACCGTCGGACATGGGTGGGACACTTCCCCCGTGAGCAGCCCCGAGCACCCCTCGCACCGCAGCGGTTTCGCCGCCCTGGTCGGGCGCCCCAACGCCGGGAAGACCACGCTCACCAACGCGCTGGTCGGTGAGAAGGTCGGCATCGTCAGCAACCGGCCGCAGACCACCCGGCACGCCATCCGCGGCGTCGTGCACCGCCCGCAGGGCCAGCTGGTGCTCGTCGACACCCCCGGTCTGCACAAGCCCAAGAGCCTGCTGGGGCAGCGGCTCAACGACGTCGTCCGCGACACGCTGTCCGACGTCGACGTCATCGTCTTCTGCATCCCCGCCGACCAGCCGGTCGGCGCCGGCGACGCGTACATCGCCCGCCAGCTCGCGGCGGTCTCCACCCCGGTGGTGCTGGTGGTCACCAAGACCGACGTCGCCAGCAAGAAGGCCATCACCGCGCAGCTGATCGCCGCCAGCCAACTGGTCGAGGCCCGCGAGGTGGTGCCGGTGAGCGCGGTGGCCGGAGACCAGGTCGAGCTGCTCGGTGGCCTGCTCATCGGCATGCTCCCGGAAGGCCCGCCGCTGTACCCGGAGGAGCAGACCACCGACGAGGACGTCGAGCGGCAGATCGCCGAGCTGGTGCGGGAGGCGGCGCTGGAGAAGGTCCGCCAGGAGGTGCCGCACTCCCTGGCGGTCAGCGTCGAGGAGATCATCCGCAAGCCTGACCCGCGCGATCCGGAGGCGGTGTTCACCGAGGTGCACGCCCTGCTGCACGTCGAGCGGCCCAGCCAGAAGCCGATGCTGCTGGGCAAGGGCGGGCAGACGATCAAGGCCATCGGCAGCGAGGCCCGGGTCGGCCTGGAGGTCCTGCTCGGTGGGCGGGTGCACCTCGACCTGCACGTCACCGTGCTGGGGGAGTGGCAGGACGACCCGAAGAAGCTGAACAGGTTGGGGTATTGAGCACCACCCCGCAGTCCCTCTACCGCGACGAGGGAGTCGTGCTGCGCACCCAGAAGCTGGGTGAGGCCGACCGGATCGTCACGGTGCTCACCCGCCGCACCGGCAAGGTGCGCGCGGTGGCCAAGGGCGTCCGCCGGACGAAGAGCAAGTTCGGCGCCCGGCTGGAGCCGTTCAGCCACGTCGACCTGCAGCTCTACACCGGCCGCAACCTCGACATCGTCAGCCAGACCGAGTCGATCCGCGCCTACGGCACCGACATCGTCGGCGACTACCGGGCCTACACCGCCGGCACCGCGGTGCTCGAGACCGCCGACCGGCTGACCGTCGAGGAGAAGGAACCGTCGCTGCGGATGTTCCTGCTCGTCATCGGGGCGCTGCGCACGCTGGCCGACGGCAGCCGGCCGCCCTCGCTGGTGCTCGACGCGTTCCTACTGCGGGCGATGTCGGTGGCCGGCTGGGAGCCGGCGCTCGGCGACTGCGCGCGCTGCGGGGAGGCCGGGCCGCACCGGCACTTCTCCGTCCCGGCCGGCGGCACGGTGTGCCCCGCCTGCCGGCCCACCGGCTCGGCGATGCCCAACCCGGTCACGATCGAGCTGCTGGAGGCACTGCTGAGCGGCGACTGGGAGCACGCGGAGGCCAGCCAGGGCACCCACCGCCGCGAGGGCAGCGGTCTGGTCGCCGCGCTGCTGCAGTGGCACCTCGAACGCGGGCTGCGTTCCCTGCCGCTGGTGGACCGAACGTGAGCGGACAGGATCGTGAGCATCGCAGCGAGGAACGAGCGAGGAGCGGAGCGATCCGCGGGAGCGAACCGGTGACAGGGTGAAGCGCGAGGTCAAGCAGCCGAACCCGCACCCGTCGGGGGCCCGGCCACCGGAGATCCCGGCCGACAAGGTGCCGCAGCACGTCGCGATCGTCATGGACGGCAACGGCCGCTGGGCCAAGTCCCGTGGGCTGCCGCGCACCGCCGGGCACGAGGCGGGGGAGTCTTCGCTGTTCGACTGCGTCGAGGGCGCGATCGAGCTGGGCGTGCAGGCGATCAGCGCCTACGCCTTCTCCACCGAGAACTGGCGGCGCAGCCCGGAGGAGGTCCGCTTCCTGATGGGCTTCAACCGCGACGTCATCCGCCGCCGCCGCGACGAGATGCACGACCTGGGGGTGCGGGTGCGCTGGGCCGGGCGCCGTCCCAGGCTCTGGCGCAGCGTGATCAAGGAGCTGGAGGTCGCCGAGGAGCTGACCCGCGACAACGACGTCCTCACCCTCACCATGTGCGTGAACTACGGCGGGCGTGCGGAGATCGCCGACGCGGCAGCCGCGATCGCCCGCGAGGTGGCCGCCGGTCGGCTGAAGCCGGACAAGGTGGACGAGAAGACCGTCGCTCGGTTCCTCGACGAGCCGGACATGCCCGACGTCGACCTGTTCGTGCGCAGCTCGGGGGAGAACCGCACGAGCAACTTCCTGCTCTGGCAGTCGGCCTACGCCGAGCTGGTCTTCCTGGACACCCTGTGGCCCGACTTCGATCGCCGGCACCTGTGGGCGGCCTGCGAGGAGTACGCCTCCCGGCAGCGCCGCTTCGGCAGCGCCTGAGCACCCCGCCCGGCGCCGGCGGGGTGTCCGGCTACTTCATGGCGGCGAGCTGGATTAGGTTGCCGCAGGTGTCGTCGAGGATGGCCGTCACCACCGGCCCCATGTCGGTCGCGTCCTGGGTGAACTCCACGCCCAGCCCCTTGAGCCGCTCGACCTCGGCATACACGTCGTCGACGGCGAACTGGGTGAACGGGATGCCGTCGGCGACCAGGGCCTCCTTGAACGGGCCGGCCGCCGGGTGGCCGTCCGGCTCCAGCAGCAGCTCGACGCCGTCCGGGGCGGCGGGGGAGACCACCGTCAGCCAGCGGTACTCGCCGGCGGGCACGTCGGTCTTCTTGGTGAAGCCGAGCTTCTCGGTGTAGAAGGCCAGCGCCTTGGCCTGGTCGTCGACGAACACGCTGGTGATGTTGATGCGGATCACGGGGGGTCCCCTCGGTCGATGGGCCACCGCTCGACGATCGACCGCAACGGTCTCGTGTCGACGTGGTGGAACTTGTACCGGCCCTGCCGCCGGGTGTGCACCAGACCGGCCTGCTCGAGCACCGCGAGGTGCTGGGAGATGGCCTGCCGCGAAGAGGCCAGGCCGTACCGCATGGTCAGGCGGCCGCAAATCTCGAAGAGCGTCTGACCGTCCCGGTCGATCAGCTCGTCCAGGATGGTCCGTCGTGTCGCGTCGCCGAGCGCCTTGAACAGGTCGGCGCCCGAATCCACGGACACCGTTATAGGCAACCCGCTACTTGCCTGTCAAGAGGTGGGACCGGCCGGGCTCAGGGCGTCGGGACCCGGCAGTCGGCGCAGGTGCCGAAGATCTCCAGGGTGTGGCTGACATCGGCGAAGCCGTGCTCGCCGGCCACCCGGTCGGCCCACTGCTCGACGGTCGGACCGGCCACCTCGACCGTCCGCCCGCAACTGCGGCAGACCAGGTGGTGGTGGTGCTGGGTGCTGCAGCGGCGGTACAGCGCCTCGCCGGAGTCGGTGCGGATCGAGTCCAGCTCGCCGTCGTCGGCCAGCGCCTGCACCGCCCGGTAGACCGTGGACAGGCCCACCGTGTCACCGGCGGTGCGCAGCCGGGCGTGCACCTCCTGGGCGCTGTGGAAGCCCTCGAGCTCGTCGAAGACGGCCGCCACGGCGGCGCGCTGGCGGGTGGGGCGGACCATCACGCCATCGTGACACGGGCCGGCGACCACGCATCCTGCGGTGCATCCGGCGCCGGCCCGCCGTGCCCCGCGTGGGCCAGCGCGGCGCGCACGATGTGCGCCACGTGCCCGTCGACCAGCCGGTAGTCGACCTGCCGGTGGTGCCGGACGCCGGTCACCAGGCCGGCGCCGCGCAGCACGCGCAGGTGCTGCGAGACCAGCGGCTGCGGCACGCCGAGCGCGTCGACCAGCTGGTGCACGCAGCGGGTGCCGTGCTGGTCGAGGAGGGCGACGATCGACAGCCGCAGCGGCGCGGCCAGCGCACTGAGCAGCTCGCTGGCGGCCTGCACCTCGGCCGGCACCGACCGGCCGGCGGAGGGCGCGGCGGGCGGCATGCCACCATCGTCGGAGCGCCTGAGAACCATTGTCAACTCTGGTCCGGTCCACCCCGACCGTCGCCGGGGAGGAGATGCGGTGTTCGCCGTCACCCGATTCCGGGCCACGGAGGCCGACGTCCCCGGCCTGCTGGCCGACGCGACCACGTTGCTGGGCCTGCTGCGGCAGCGGCCCGGCTTCCGGGACGGGCAGCTGGGCCGGTCCACCGATGAGCCCGGTCTGCTCGCCCTCTGGACGGCGTGGGACGGCGTGGGCGCCTACCGGCGGGCGCTGTCGGCGAGCGAGGTCAAGATCGCCGGCGCCCCGGTCTGGCTGCACGCCGTCGACGAGCCCGGCGCCTACCTCACCGACTGAACCGGGCATCAGCGGCCGGACGGCGGGGTACCCGGCGAGCCGAACGGCCCGAGAATGTCCGGCGCGAGGAGGCAAGCCATGAGCACGAAGGTGGAGCGGTCGATCGAGGTCGACGTACCGGTACGGACCGCCTACGACCAGTGGACCCAGTTCGAGGACTTCCCGTACTTCATGGGCGGCGTGCAGGAGGTCCGGCAGCACGGTGACCAGCGGCTGCACTGGGTGGCCGAGATCGGCGGCGTCCGCCGGGAGTGGGACGCCGCCGTCCTCGAGCAGGTGCCCGACCAGAAGATCGCCTGGGCGGCCACGAGCGGGGCGACCAATGCCGGCGCCGTGCGGTTCGAACCCATCGGGGCGGGCTCGACGCTCGTCCAGCTGACCCTCGAGTACGAGCCCGAAGGCGTGGTCGAGCAGGTGGGCGACAAGCTCGGCATCGTCGAACGGCAGGTGACCTCCGACCTGAAGCGCTTCAAGGCGCTGGTCGAGGACCAGGGCTACGCCAGCGGCGCCTGGCGGGGATCGGTGACGCCGGGCATGGCCGTCGGCACCCCCGGGGTCGAGGACGCCGGGACCTCCCGGGGCGACAGCGGCAAGGCGGGTGTGTCGGGGAAGGTGGTCGCGGCCGGTGCGGCGGCCGCGGTCGCCGGGGTCGCCGCCGCCGTGGCGTCGAAGAAGAGCGGCGAGCAGGAGGAGGAGGTCGTGGTGGAGACGGCCGTCGTCCCGCCGCCGACCGCGGTCACCGACACCGTGGTCGAGCCGGCGGCCCCGGTCGCCCCGGCGGCGGACCCGGTGACCGGGGCCGCCGCCGCCCCTGTGGCCGCCCCTGTGGCCGACCCTGCGGTCGATCCGGCCGACGACCCGCTCGACGACCCGGCCCTCGTCCGACGGCCCCCGGTCTGATTCCTGCCGCCGGTGGGAGCCCGTCCTCTCCCACCGGCGGATCGGGGGCCCGGTGCGCCCGGAGGCTCCTGACGGGCGGCGACTAACGTCTCGAAGGACCTTCCTGCCCCCCGCCACTTGCAAGCTCGTGTCGGGCCCCTGCAGGAAGGCCGCCGCCGACCGCCAGCCGGATGGAGCCCCCGTGCCCAGCGACGCCCCCCAGACCACCCGTACCGCCGACCCGGCCCGCCTGGAGAAGGTGGTCAACCTCTGCAAGCGCCGGGGGTTCGTCTTCCCGTCCGGGGAGATCTACGGCGGTACGCGCTCCGCCTGGGACTACGGCCCGCTGGGCGTGGAGCTGAAGGAGAACATCAAGAAGCAGTGGTGGCGCACGGTCGTGCAGAGCCGTGACGACGTCGTCGGCCTGGACTCCTCGGTCATCCTGCCCCGTCAGGTGTGGGTCGCCTCCGGTCACGTCGGGGTGTTCACCGACCCGCTGACCGAGTGCCAGAACTGCCACAAGCGGTTCCGGGCCGACCACCTGGAGGAGGAGTTCGAGGAGAAGAAGGGCCGGGCGCCGGAGAACGGCCTGGCGGACATCGTGTGCCCCCACTGCGGGGTGAAGGGGTCCTGGACCGAGCCCCGGGACTTCAACATGATGCTGAAGACCCACCTCGGCCCGGTCGAGGACGAGTCGGGGCTGCACTACCTGCGCCCGGAGACCGCCCAGGGCATCTTCGTCAGCTTCGCCAACGTGATGGGCGCGGCCCGGAAGAAGCCGCCGTTCGGCATCGGCCAGATCGGCAAGTCCTTCCGCAACGAGATCACCCCCGGCAACTTCATCTTCCGCACCCGCGAGTTCGAGCAGATGGAGATGGAGTTCTTCGTCCAGCCCGGCACGGACGAGGAGTGGCACCAGTACTGGATCGACGAGCGCACCCGCTGGTACACCGGCCTCGGCATCTCCCGGGACAACCTGCGGCACTACGAGCACCCGAAGGAGAAGCTGAGCCACTACTCGAGCCGCACCGTCGACATCGAGTACCGCTTCGGCTTCACCGGGTCGGAGTGGGGTGAGCTCGAGGGCGTCGCCAACCGCACCGACTTCGACCTGAAGACGCACAGCGAGCACTCGGGCACCGACCTGTCCTACTTCGACCAGGCCTCCGGTGACCGCTGGGTGCCCTACGTCATCGAGCCGGCGGCCGGGCTGACCCGCTCGCTGATGGCCTTCCTGGTGGAGGCCTACACCGAGGACGAGGCGCCCAACGCCAAGGGTGGGGTCGACACCCGCACGGTGCTCAAGCTGGACCCGCGGCTGGCGCCGGTGAAGGCCGCCGTCCTGCCGCTGTCGCGCAACGCCGACCTCTCGCCGAAGGCCCGGGACCTGGCCGCCACGCTGCGCCGGAACTGGAACGTCGACTTCGACGACGCGGGCGCGATCGGCCGCCGCTACCGCCGCCAGGACGAGATCGGCACGCCGTTCTGCCTCACCGTCGACTTCGACACCCTCGACGACGACGCGGTGACCGTGCGGGAGCGGGACTCGATGAGCCAGGAGCGGATCGGGCTGGACGCCGTCCCCGGCTACCTGGCCGCCAAGCTGCCCGGTTGCTGAGGAGGGACGTGGTCGGGGGCACTCGGGTCGGCCACCTACCCTGGATGGCGTGACCACCCCCACCCTCGAGCGTGCGACGACCCCGCGGGCGCTGCAGCTGGGGCGGCTCACGGTCGACCCAGCGGTGGTGCTGGCGCCGATGGCGGGCATCACCAACCCGGCGTTCCGCACGCTGTGCCGGGAGTTCGGGGCCGGCCTCTACGTCTGCGAGATGATCACCACCCGCGCGCTGGTGGAACGCAACGAGAAGACCCTGCAGATGGTGCGCGCCACGACCGACGAGGCCGACGCCTTCAGCGTGCAGCTCTACGGCGTCGACCCGGCCACGGTGGCCCGCGCGGTGGGCATGCTCGTCGACGAGCGGGTCGCCGGCACCCGGCCGGCGCACATCGACCTCAACTTCGGCTGCCCGGTGCCCAAGGTGACCCGCAAGGGCGGCGGGTCGGCCCTGCCGTGGCGCCGCCGGCTGCTCGCCGACATCGTGCGGGCCGCCGTCGGTGCGGCCGGCGACGTCCCGGTCACCGTCAAGACCCGGGTCGGGATCGACGCCGACCACGTCACCTACCTCGAGGCCGGCCGGATCGCCCAGGACGAGGGCGCCGCGGCGATCACGCTGCACGGGCGCACCGCCGACCAGCTGTACAGCGGCACCGCCGACTGGTCGCACATCGCCCGGCTGGTCGAGGAGGTCAACATCCCGGTGCTGGGCAACGGCGACCTCTGGGAGGCCGACGACGCCCTCCGGATGGTTGCCGAGACAGGGTGCGCCGGCGTCGTCGTCGGCCGGGGCTGTCTGGGCCGGCCCTGGCTGTTCGGTGACCTGGCGGCCGCCTTCGCCGGCTCGCCGTCCCGCGCGCTGCCCGGGCTGCGGGAGGTGGCCGCGGTCATGCACCGGCACGCGACCCTGCTGTCGGCCGACCAGGGCGAGCTGCACGGCTGCACCGACTTCCGCAAGCACGTCGCCTGGTACCTGAAGGGCTTCTCGGTGGGCTCGGACGTCCGCCGGGCGCTGGCGATGGTCAGCGGCCTAGACGAGCTCGCCGAGCTGCTCGACCGCATCCCCGACCAGCCGTACCCGCTGGCGGTGCTCGGTGCGCCGCGCGGCCGCACCAGCCCGCCCCGCCCGGTCGCGCTGCCCGAGGGCTGGCTCGACGACCGGGACGACCCACGACCGCCGAAGGGCGCCGAGCTGATGGTGAGTGGCGGATGAGCACCGGCCCGTTCCTGTACGACGACGACCCTGCCCCGCTGCACACCGGGGAGCCCCGCCAGCGCAGAGGGCTGCTGGTGGCGCTGCTCGGGTCGACGGTGCTGATCGCCGTCCTGATGGTCGGCGGGATCCTGTTCTTCAAGGGGTCGGGGGAGGAGCAGTCCCGCGAGGTCGCCACCGTCTTCACCGCGGCGCTGTCGCAGGGCGACGTCGAGACGGCCTACGACCTGCTGTGCGACGACGAGCGGGCCCGGCTGCTGCCGGAGGAGCTGGCCGACGCGTACCTGCAGGAGGGCACCCCGGCGGTGGTCGGCGCTGCGGAGACCGAGCACGACGACGGCCCGGCCCAGCTGGTCGACGTCCGGTGGGGCGAGGGTGCCGGGGCGGTCACCACGGAGCTGCTCGTGGTGCCCGAGGGCGGCACCAAGGTCTGCGGCACGAGCGCCGGCTGAGCACCTGCGCGGGGACGGCGACGCACCGTCCCCAGGAGTCGGCGCCGGTGCCGTGGGTCCGTGGTACCCATGACCTGTGGTGGTGATCGGGGGACGACTGGTCGGCCGGCTCGTGGGTGCGGCGGTGACCGCCGTCGTGCTGCTGGTCGGCTCGACCGGGCTGGCCATCTGGTGGACGGCACGGCAGGACGCCCGGCCGTCGTCGGATGCGATCGTGGTGCTCGGCTCCGCCCAGTACAACGGTGTCCCGTCGTCGATCTTCGAGGCCCGGCTGGAGCACGCGCTGCGGCTGTACGAGGCCGGGGTCGCGCCGGTGGTGGTCACCGTGGGCGGCAAGGCCGCCGGTGACGCGTTCACCGAGGCGGAGGCCGGTCGCGACTACCTCGCGGCGGCGGGGGTGCCGGCCGACGCACTGCTGGCGGTGCCCGAGGGCGGCGACACGCTGGAGAGCATGCGGGCGGTCGCGGCGGCGTTCACCGAGCGGGGCTGGTCCACGGCCGTGCTGGTGACCGACCCGTGGCACGCGATGCGGGCCGAGCGGATGGCCGAGGACGCCGGGATCGACGCGACCAGCTCGCCGACCCGGCAGGGTCCGGCCGTGCAGACCCGCGCCACGCAGTTCCGTTACATCGTCCGGGAGACCGCGGCGTACCTGCTCTACCGGGCCACCGGCGAGAGCGTCGCCGGCGCCCCAGGGATCGGCTGAGGAGGAGGCGTGCTCGAGCTGGGCAGGTCCGGGGCGCACGGCACCGCGAAGGGGACGGTGCCGGTGCTCTCCGACGGCGTTGGGGTGGCCACGCTGCGCGCGTCGAGCTGGAAGGATGCCGCGACGGCCGAGGTCGGGTCGCGGTCGTGGATGTTCACCAAGCGCGGACGGGAGCTGACCGGCCGGTGGGCGGCCGAGCCGGAGGACGCCGTCCGGCTGCGCGCCCGGGAGGAGTCGTTCTGGAAGGGCGCGTGGTCGGTGGAGTTGGACGGCGTTCCGGTGGAGGTCGACACCGTGTCGAGGTGGAAGGGCACGCGCCGGTTCTCCGCCAGTGGACGCAAGCTCGCCGAGAGCGGCCGGACCCGCGGCTGGAACCCCAGGCCGACCCTCACCGCCGATCCCGCACTTCCGCTGGACTCCCAGGTCTTCCTGCTCTGGCTGGAGCTCGTGGCCATCCGGCGCAACGCTGCCGCGGCGGCGACCTGATGGCCGGGCGGGGGCGCATCCGGGCCGCGGACATCGCGCTGGTCCGGGAGCGGTCGAAGATCGACGACATCGTCGGCGAGCACCTGCAGCTCAAGCGCGCCGGCGGCGGCAGCCTCAAGGGGCTGTGCCCGTTCCACGACGAGAAGTCACCGTCGTTCCAGGTCACCCCGACGAGAAACCTGTTTCATTGTTTTGGCTGTGGGGAAGGCGGCGACGTCATCTCCTTCGTGCAGAAGATCGACCACCTGTCCTTCTCCGAGGCGGTCGAGCTGCTGGCCGGCCGGGCCGGGGTGCAGCTGCAGTACGAGGACGACGGTGGCCGCCCCACCGGCGGACCGGACCGCGCCGGCGTCGGGCAGCGCGCCCGGCTGGTCGCTGCCAACACCGCGGCCGCCGAGTTCTACGCCGCGCAGCTGATGACCCCCGAGGCGTCGCCGGCGCGGACGTTCCTGGCCGAGCGCGGCTTCGACAAGCAGGTCGCCATCGACTTCAGCTGCGGCTATGCCCCGGCCGGCTGGGATTCGCTGACCAAGCACCTGCTGGGGAAGGGCTTCACCCAGGCCGAGCTGGTCACCGGCGGCCTGGCCAAGGAGTCGTCCAGGGGCAGCCTGATCGAACGGTTCCACCGCCGGCTGCTGTGGCCGATCCGCGACATCACCGGCGACGTCATCGGCTTCGGCGCCCGCAAGCTGATGGATGACGACCCCGGCCCCAAGTACCTGAACACCCCGGAGACCCCGCTGTACAAGAAGAGCACGGTGCTCTACGGCGTCGAGCGGGCCAAGCGCGACATCGCCCGCAGGCACCAGGCCGTCGTCGTGGAGGGCTACACCGACGTGATGGCCTGCCACATCGCCGGTGTCACCACCGCGGTCGCCTCCTGCGGCACCGCGTTCGGCGCCGAGCACATCAACGTGCTCCGCCGGCTGCTGATGGACCAGGACGAGTTCCGCGGTGAGGTCGTCTACACCTTCGACGGCGACGCCGCGGGGCAGGCCGCGGCCATGAAGACCTTCGCCGAGGACCAGCGCTTCGTCGCACAGACGTTCGTCGCCGTCGAGCCCGACGGGCGTGACCCCTGCGAGCTGCGCCAGGCGCACGGGGATGCCGCCGTCCGCGACCTGGTCGCCCGGCGAACGCCGCTGATCGAGTTCGTGTTGCGGACGACGCTGGCCGGCTACGACCTGGACACCGTCGAGGGCCGGCTCGCCGCGCTGGACAAGACCGCGCCGCTGCTCGCCCAGGTTAAGGACCACGCCCTGCGGCCCGCCTACGCCCGGCGGCTGGCCGGAATGCTCGGCCTGCCCGACGAGGGCGAGGTCATCGAGCGGGTCCGGCGGCTGGCGGGGGGTGACGGTGGCGGGGAGCGTCCGCGGCCGCGGCAGCGGGCCGCCCAACGGACGCCGGACGACGCCGCCCTCGAGGTCGAGCGGGAGGCGGTGAAGGCCGCGCTGCAGTGCCCGGAGATCGCCGGGCCGCAGTTCGATGCCGTCGACGCCCACGCCTACACGAGCCCGGACTACGCGGCGGTGGCGGCGGCGATCGCCGCCGCGGGCGGAGCGGCAGGTGCCGCGGTGACCGGCCCCGCCTGGCTGGACGAGGTCTCGGCGCACTGCGCCCAGGACTCGGCGCGGGGCATGCTCACCGCGCTGGCGGTCGAGCCGCTGCGGTCGGTGGGGGAGAACGACGTCATCTACGTCAACGCGCTGATGGCCCGGCTGCAGGAGATGGCCACCGTGCGGGAGATCGCGGCGACCAAGGGCCGGCTGCAGCGGATGAACCCGGTGGAGCAGGCAGACGAGTACATGAAGCTGTTCAAGAAGCTGATGGACCTGGAGCAGTTGGCGATATCGCTGCGCAAGCGGGCCGCGGGCGGACTGACGCCGTGACGCTCATCGAACGGGTGCGGGCCCGGTTCGCTCGGCCACCGGAGCCGGTCCGGGCCGTCGTCGCCGCGTCACCGGACGCCGACGAGCGGGTGCTCGCCTGGGGGGTGCTGGCCGACGGCGGCTGGCTGGTGGCCACCTCGCGCGGGCTGCGGAGCGTGCCGGCGGACCTGGACCTGCCGGCGGCGGGGAAGGTCGCCGTCCTGCCGTGGCACGAGGTCGGGACCGCCCGGTGGGCAGCGGCCCGGGACGGCGGGACGCTGACGGTGACCCCGCTGGCCGAGGTGGAGCCGGGGGTGCAGGCGCGGCTGGCCGCCCGGAAGTACGTGCTGCGCGAGGCGGGGGAGCTGCCGAGGACACTGCGCTCTCGGGTCGACCGCACGGTGGTGCACAGCCAGCGGCACCCGCTGCCCAACGGAAGCTCGGTGCTGCTGGTCGCCCGCCGGGTGCCCGGTCAGGCGGCGCGCGAGTGGACGGTCGTGTTCGACGACGACGCCGACCGCGACGACCCGGTTGCCCGGGAGACCGCCCGGGAGCGGCTGGCGGCCGCGCTGGCCGCCGACGACCCCAGCCGCTGACGGGCGTGCCACGCCTCGGCTGCGCCGAGCGCCCACCCGTTCCGCCCGAGCAGCCACGGAACGCGTCGCATGCCGTGGCGCTCGGGCGCTCGAGTGGTCAGCGGGGGCCGGGCTCCTGGCCGGGGCGGGGGCTCGGCTCCTGGCCGAGCCGGGACTTGGCCGAGTCGACGGCGGCGTCGGCGCGGGCCTGCACCATGCCGGCGACGCTCTGCAGGCGCGGGTCTTCCTTGGCCGAGTGGTAGGTGCGGCGGATCTGCTCGTAGCGCTCCCGGCCGGCGCGGGCGCCGAGCACGTAGCCGGCGCCGAATCCGGCGAGGAAGGACAGCTTGGCCACGGGGGGACCTCCAGGGTGTCGGGCGGAGTGGTCACGCTACCGGCGGAGCGGGGCGGCGACCCGCCGAGAGACCCCTGCCCGGACCCAGCGCCCGGTGGGGTAACCTCTCTGACGCGTGCGGGTCACCCCGCCGTTCCCCCGTAGCTCAATTGGCAGAGCATGCGACTGTTAATCGCAGGGTTAGTGGTTCGAGTCCACTCGGGGGAGCTTCATCAAGGCCCTGACCAGCAAATTTGCCGGTCAGCGCCTTGCTTCTGGCGTCATTCCTGTCGGTCGGGCATCCTTTAGGCATCCAAAACGGATGAGGAGGATGCCGTGGGCCGGCCACCGTTACCGCTCGGCACGTACGGCAAGGTCCTGTTCATCGCCCAGCCCAGCGGTCAGGTCAAGGCCCGGGCGAAGTTCCGCGACTTCGACGGCCGGGTCCGGCTCGTGTCCAAGGTGGGCCCATCGCGCGCCGCCGCCGAGCGGGCGCTGAAAGCCGAACTCACCAGTCGCCAGGCGCCCGGTGGCGTCGGCGCGATCACCGCCGGAACCCGAATGGCCACGTTGGCCGAGGCGTGGATCGAGGCCGACCATGGCTGGTCGACCGGGACGCAGCGCACCTACAGGTCGGTGGTCAACAAGCAGGTCAAGCCTGCCTTCGGTCAGCTCTGCATCCGCGAAGTGACGTCCGGCGTGGTCAGCCGGGCGCTGGCCGCCATCGCCAAGAGCAGCGGACCGGGGGCGGCCAAGACAGCGCGGGCATGCCTCTCCGGGATGTTCGCGCTGGCGATCCAGGACGGCGCTGTCGCGGTCAATCCGGTCCGTGACGCCACTGCCAAGATCAGTACCGGCAAGCGAGCGCCGCGCGCACTGACTGCAGCAGAGACAGGTCGACTCGTCGAGCTGTTTCGGACCAGCGACCGCGCGACCGAGCTCGACCTGCCCGACCTCGTCGACTGGATGCTTGCCACCGGCTGCCGGATCGGCGAAGCGCTGGGTCTGCGGTACGGGACCAACGGCGACGGCAAGCCAATTCTCGACCTCGACGCTGGGACGTGGGAGGTTAACGCCACCGTCGTCCGCCTTCCAGGCGCAGGGCTGACGATCCAACCGCGGCCGAAGACCACCGCCGGTTGGCGGATCATCGCGCTGCCCGAGTTCGCTGTCCGGATGCTGGAGGACCGGCGGGCGAGTGCTCGCCGGCAGACGGACGCTCAGGTCGTCTTCCCGCCGCCGCTGACCGGCGCCCTGCGGGATCCGTCGAACGTCTCAGGAGACCTCCGCCAGTTGCTCGATTCGTTCGAGTGCGAGACCTGCGGCGGAACGGGCTATCAGCTCGACGAGGACGGCTCGTTCAGGGCGGGGGCAGGCGGGCGACGCATCCGCTGCGAGGAGGGGCCTTGGTCGTGGGTCACCTCGCACACCTTCCGCAAGACCGTCGCCACGCGCCTCGACGAGGCCGGCCTCAGCCCGCGCCAGGTAGCCGACCAGTTGGGCCATGCCAACCCGTCGATGACGCTCGACGTCTACTTCGGCCGGCAGGTCGTCAGCGCCGAGGCGGCGAAGGTGCTGGACCGCTGAGCTGCGTCGCCGTGAAGTCCTGGCACGACGGCGGGGCGGCGCTCACTCCCGCCGCTCACCCCGCTCGTTCGGCGCGCCCTGCTTCCGCCTGCTCATGTAGCCACGCGGTCACGTCGGCGCGCCGGTAGACCACGCGTCGTCCCACACGGAAGCTTTGCGGCCCGGTGCCGAGATGCCGCCAGTACCTCAGCGTGGAGACGGGCGAGCGCATGATCTGGGCAACCTCGGCCGTGGTCAGCAGGTCATCGGGGCTGTCCATGGCGCACTCCTTGGGGCTCGTGACGCGGGCCGGGTGGGTCACAGCGCAAGGTAGGCCGAGGTATCGACAGCTCATCTGGATCGCGTATCGGTAGGAGACTGCGAACCCGACACGACCGCACCGGGGCTTCTGCGCCGGCAACAATGGGACCGGCCGGGGTGCGCTCATGGTCACCGGCGCGTGCGCGCAAACTCATCTGGCACAGGTTCCAACACCAGCACGTGGTGACCAGGTCAGCCGTAGCTGGGGTCGACAGGCGTTGAGGGGTCCACCGCCACGGCGTCGAGCGCGGGGGCTGTGAGGATCGCGTCGATCGCTGCGCGGCTCCCGCCGACGTAGGTCAGATAGTTGTCGGTCTCGGTGGCGACGAACCAGGCCCGATCGGCCGGCCACCAGCGGCTCGCGCACCGCCACTCCAGTGGCGTCGGCAGCACCGGGGTGGCGGAGACCGGTCCGGCGAGCAGGTGGCAGGCCCGGTGAGGGACCCGGACGCGCATCGGCCGGTCTTTCCAGGCTTCGGTCTCCTCGAGGGCGAAGCCCTCCAGAGGCAGAAGTAGGCATCCTCCGGTGTCCCGGTGAAGCCGGAGAGGATGTCGGCGAGGGCCTCGGTCTCCCGAGCGTCGAGGCCGCCGTCGGACGGCCGACCCCAGTGGTCTGACCCGGCTACGAGGGCGTCGAAGTGTGTCTCGGCGGTGAGCGGCACGCCGGTGTGGGCGGCGATCTCCGACCACCTGTGCCGCGGCTCGCCGTGCTCGTCGTCCCGGTTGTAGTAGGAGGGAGCACACGGGCGTAGGCGGCGAACACGGACGGCACCATCGTCGCCACGGTCCAGTTACGGGTGCCGGCGGTGGACGCCAGCGCCCTCTCCACCCAGGCGGCCGGCCCCGTGTCAGCCAGCAATGACATCCCCGGCGCCCAGGCAACAGGCTCCCTCAGTTCCATCTCGTTTCCTCCCAGGAGATTGACCGCCGCAGGCCTGACCGCCGTCGGGGCGTCCCAGTTCACCGTCACTGACTCGGACCCGGCCATTGCAGTGTTGGCCGCCGTTGATGTCGTAGACCCCTACCTCCTACTCGATGTGGTGGCCGACCTTGAGTTGGGAGTCGCCCTCGACCTCGGTCTCAGCTCCCTGCCGCCAGGCCGCTGGTGAGCATGCCCGCGCTCCTCGCGGCCACCCTCTACGCCGCCCGAAGCCGCCGGCCCGGCGGCGAACAACTGATCGCCGCAGTTGAGTGGGGAATCGGCACGTATCCGACCCGGGGCACCGGACGGGTGCCTGGGTCGCCCTCAATGGGCGCGAAGGCGCCCGCATCAGGGGATGTGGAAGCAGACCCACTGTCCACAGGAACTGTCGGAGAACCGTTCCGTCGTCATTACGTCGGTGCAGCTTTACGTTATGAGCGACGCAACTGAGACCGAACAGCGAATCTGCCGAT
This sequence comes from Modestobacter lapidis, assembly GCF_054780755.1. NCBI lineage: Bacteria > Bacillati > Actinomycetota > Actinomycetes > Geodermatophilales > Geodermatophilaceae > Modestobacter > Modestobacter lapidis. Next base: position 30,464 of record NZ_BAAGVS010000030.1, read on the forward strand.
TCCCGGGCTGCCGTCGTCCGACGGCGGACTCGCAATCCGGCGTAGGCCGGCCGCCGGAGTACTGCGACGACAGCGCGCACAATCGGACCGCCGCCTGGCACGCCCGCCGCCGGCCGCGCACGGAGCAGTCCGCGGCCGGGATGGAGCAGCGGCCGATAGATGCCGCGCGACAGCGGGCAGGTGAGTTGCACGGCCAGGTCGCCGGCATGATCGAGCACTTGGATCAGCAGCTGCAGGTGTTGCTCGAGGAGCTGCGGACGGTGGCCGACCCGGAGGCCGCCGAGCTGCAGATCGAGATCGTGACGAGTGAGGCGGCCGAGCAGGTTGCGACCGCCGCGGCTCGCGCCAGCCGGGCCGAGCAAGCACAGCAGCGCGCCGAGGCCGAGCGCGCGGAGGCCGACGCCGCTGCTGAGGATGCCTCTGCGCTGAGCGCGCAGCTTCGTACCCGGCTCGAAGAGGCTCGCCAGCAGCTAACGGAGGCCGAGACCGACCGAGAGAGACTGAACGCCGAGCTGGCCGACGCCCTCGCGGCCGTCGACGCAGAGCGAGAGCAGTCCGCCGCGAAGTTGATCGATCTCGCGGAAAAGCTGACCGTCGTCGAGGCGCGGCTGGTCGAGGCACACGGCGACCGCGACGCTGCGATCCGACGAGCGGAAGCCGCGATGGCCGCGCAGTCCGAGGCAGAAGAGCGATCCCGCAACGCTGTCGAGCGGGCGGACGCCGAGTCAGCGCGCGCTGCTCGTGCCGAGGATGCGGTCGAGTCGGTACGTCGGGGCCTGGCGCAGGCTGACCGGCAAACCGCAGACCTCCGGGACGAGGCCAGCGACCTGCGCGGCAGGCTGGCGGCGATGACCGCCCAGCGGGACGCCGCCGTACACGACGCCGAGCGCGAGAAGACCCATGGCCACGAGCGAGTCGACGACCTGCGTGCCCGTCACGAGGAGGAGAACCGACGACTGCGCGAGGAGCTCGCCGAGTTGCGCGGTGAACTCAACACGGCGCGCGACGACGCCCGCGTGCAGCGCAGCAAAGCCGACCGAGCCGAAGCCCGACTCGACAACGCCGTGACAACCAAGGCGCGGCGCTCCCAGTTGCACGCGGGACGCGCACGGCGTCGAGGCGAGATCGCGGCCACAGAAACCGAAGAGACCCGTGACTGACACCGGGGCAGCGTGGCCGAGCTCGTCCTACGCGCCCTGCGCGGTGATGGAAGCGGCGATGAATCGCCCGGTTGGGACCGGCGCCCTGCTGCCGTGCCAAAGATGCTGCTCGGCGAACTCACCGCCAAGGGTTTCGGCTGGACGTCACAGTCAGAGGGTGGCCGCGAGCAGAAAGCCGGCCGCGAGGGCAGGGCCGTAGGGGAAGGTGCTCCGGCGGTCCCCGTCGCGCATCAAGGTGACCACGGCCTGCGTCACGGTGATCAAGGAGAAGGCGGCGAGGGCCAACAACAAGCCGCGATGCGTGGCGTGTCCGAGACCCAGACCACCGAGCACAGCCAGGCGGACGTCGCCGAACCCTGCTCCCGCGAACCGCCAGCACAACAGCAGGACGACCCCCGCCGCCGCAGCTGCGAGACCGCTGGTGAGCAGGCTCCGCCAGTCACCGTGCACGGCGAAACCGACGGTCAGCAGTATGCCGGTGCCGACCGCGGCCTGCCGGACGAGTGGTGTCGGGATGCGTTGGGTGACCGCGTCACAGGAGGCCGCAGCGACCAAGGCACATCCCCAGACCAGCAGCGCAGGCACCAGCCACCACGCCTCCGCACGGTGGGACGTCACGATCGCTGCGGCTCCCGCCCCGCCGCCGGCGGCGGCGCTGGCCAGCAATAGGCCCGGCCGGACAGCCTCGACCCGTGACAGCTGCGCGAGCCCGCGAGTAGTAAGCCAGGGCGTAGCGGTGGCGCCGACCAGCGCCCCCGCCGCTGAGGCGACCATCCACGTGCCGTTCATCCGCTGAGGGCCACCCTTGACCTCCACGGGAGCTTGTCCTGATCGTCGCCGGGCGACCCTGTGGATATCTGCGCCATCCCAGCTTCCGGTGCGGGAGCGTGTCAGGACCGCGCGATACACCCAGACGGGGAGGGCGAGTGACGGACTCAGCGACAAACTGTCACCCGAAAGGGTGGGAACGAGACGGTGGTCACACGTCCGCTCGACCCGGAGGGCAACCTCGGTCGACGGACGGTGACGCGATCGGGGGTGATCAGGCATGGCGGTGATGCGCGCGACGGCAGGCGTGGCCGCAGCGATCCTGGCGCTGACGGTCTCCGGCTGTTCGTCGTCCGACGCCGGCCCGAGTTCGCCGACCTCCGGGACGGCGCCTTCCCAGACGCCGAGCCCCTTGCCGACCACTCCGAGCCCCGCCGAGGAAGCGCAGGCACTGGCGGTCGCGCTCGTTCCGGACTACCTCGGGACGATCGACGATCTGTACCTCGACCCGTCGCTCCCGCTCGACGGCGTACACCAGGTCGCGGTGGCTCCGGAAGCCACGGCCCAGGCCACGGCGATCGGCAAGTTCCGCTCCCAGGGATACCGCCAGACCGGACGGTCGCAGCTGATGAGCGCGTCTGCCGTCAGCGTCGACCTCTCCAACAATCCCGCCGCTTCGCCGTCACCTGTCTTCCCGACCGTCGTCGTCACCGCCTGCGTCGACGTGGGCGAGGTGGACGCGGTCGATGATTCCGGGGCGTCCATCGTGCCGTCAGGTCGTCCGCGGTACCTCGTCCAGCAACTCACCGTGGTGAACCCGAACTATCCGGACACGTCGTCGTGGCGGGTCAGCGAGGCGCCGAACAGGCAGGCGGAGTCATGCGACGGGTAGTCCTCGTCCTGGCGGGAGTGCTGCTGTGCGTGTACGCCTCGCTGGTCCTTTCGCCAACTGCTGTCGCTGATCCGGCGACCTGCCAGCAGTACGACTCGCATGGCATCTGTGTGGTCGAAGTCGAGACGGCCGAGGATGCCCCTGGGACGGCGGCCCCACCGGCCGCGACGACACCCGACGGGGATGGCGGCACGCCTGCGGCTGTCTGCACTGTCAGCCCCTCCGGCACCGTCATTCCCTGCCAGGACGGCCAGGCATGGTGGTCACAGGACATGCAGTGCTACGTGGAGGCGATGGTCCAACAGCCTCCGAAGGACTCGCCGATCTGGGGCGGTCGCACGGATGGTGCCATCTACAGCTGCCTTTCCTACACCGGCGGTGGAGCGTTCCCCGGCACCAACGGCTTCACCTTCTGGTCGGCGACCCCGCCGACGGCTCCAGCCGCGGTCGATCCCGCGGTGCTCGCGCAACAGGCGTTGAGCACGCTGACGGTGCCGTCACCGACGACAGGCCGGTATCCGGCCGGCACCCTGCAAGGCGGGCAGCCGTTCACGGTCGTCAACGCCTACACCTGGTTCTGGACCGACCCGGGATCGTTCCGAGCGTTGACCGCGCGGGCCGACGCCGGAGGCATGTGGGCCGAGGTGAGCGTGACGCCGACAGCGCTGTCGTTCACGCCGGGCGATGGGGCTGCCACGGTGTCGTGCCCAGGTGTCTCGCCCCGGGTTTGATGGAGGCTCTCAATCCACGTGAGGATGAGAGTCATGGCGGCACCGAGGAAGTACCCCGACGAGCTGCGGGAGCGGGCGATCCGGCTGGCGGTCGACGCGCGGCGTGACCCGGCCACTCGGACCGGGGCGTTGAAGCGGATCGCCGAGCAGTTGGGCATCAACGCCGAGACGCTGCGGAATTGGGTGATCCAGACCGAAGTCGACGAAGGCCGCCGGCCCGGGACAACGACCGATGACGCCACCCGGCTGGCCGAGCTGGAACGGGAGAACCGGGAGCTGCGCCGGGCGAACGCGATCTTGAAGAGCGCGTCGGCTTTCTTCGCGGCGGAGCTCGACCCCCCCTCCCGCTGATCGTGGACTACATCGATCAGCACAAGCTCGAGCACGGGGTCGAGCCGATCTGCCGCGTCCTCACCGAGACCGGCGCGAAGATCGCCCCGAGCACCTACTACGCGCACCGCACCCGCCCGCCGTCGGCGCGGTCGGTCAGCGACGCAGCAGCCACCGCGGTGATCGAGCGCGTGCACGCCGACAACTACGGGGTCTACGGCGCGCGCAAGGTGCATGCCGAAGTGCGCCGGCAGGGCCATGCCGTGGCCCGCTGCACCGTCGAGCGGCTGATGCGCTCCGCCGGCCTGCGGGGCATCACGCGGGCCAAGGGCCCGCGGACCACGGTGCCCGGCACCGGCGCCGACACCCGCCCGGACCTGGTCGACCGGGCGTTCACCGCGACCGGCCCGGACCAGCTCTGGGTAGCGGACATCACCTACTGCCGCACCTTCTCCGGCTGGGTGTACGCCGCCTTCGTCATCGACGTCCACTCCCGCCGCGTCGTGGGCTGGCAGCTGTCCCGGTCGCTGCGCACCGACCTGGCCCTGGATGCCCTGGAGATGGGCATCTGGACCCGCCGGCGGACCGGCCGCGACCTCGGCGGCCTCATTCACCACTCGGACAAGGGCGTCCAGTACGTCGCGGTGCGCTACACCCAGCGCCTCGCCGAGGCCGGCGCCGTGGCCTCGGTCGGCTCCACCGGCGACAGCTACGACAACGCCCTCGCCGAGGCGTTCAACTCCCTGTTCAAGGCCGAACTGGTGCGCAACAAGGGACCTTGGAAGGGCATCGACGACCTCGAGATCGCCGTCGCCGAGTACATCGACTGGTTCAACCACCGACGCCTGCACGGCGAGATCGGCCTGATCCCACCGGCCGAGCACGAGGACACCTTCTACCGGCACAATCCCGTGGCGACTACCGTCGCCGCGTCAGTTCCGAGCCTCCACTAAACCCGGGGCGAGACAATCTGCATGAGCGCACCTGGGCGTGGTGGTGAGCGCCCAACCCGTCGAGGATCTCGGCCACCTCGAGTTCGCGCCGATAGCCGCCCGGTAATCATCGGACCTGAAAGCAGCGATGACGGGGGCTGGTAAGGCTGGAGCGTCACCATCGGCGAACGGTTCCTTGGCACCGGGAGCGCCGGGTGGGACTCCCGGGTCGCCACAGTTGTTGTCGGCGCGCGATGCGTTCTTCGCCGTGTACCTCCTTCCTCGTTCTCGTGTCGGCCTGTAATCGGCCGGCTGGAGGAACCCCCGGTCAGCAGCACACCACTAGTGCTTCTCCAATCCCTGCAAGCACACGGTCCCGTGGCCGTCGTCTGCCTACCGAAGAACACCCTTCATGAAGCGCGGGCGGCGCGGGTCGGTCTGCGACAGCAGCACAGAAGACAAACCCCTGGCAGGTCGTCTCCCCGCGTGGCGTTAGCATTCAACCGCCGTCGGTCACCTCGAGGAGCTGCACCTGGGTCCCGTCCCAGTGCAGCCGTCCGATCCAAGCAACCATGTTGTCCCCGGCGCCGCTGTAGGTGCTCCAGGTGACCAGCAGTTCCCGGCCAGTGATGTCTAGGCCGCTGACCGTGGCGTGCTCGTCGGGGGTGACGCTCGACATGTCGACCGAGCCGAGCAGGGTGGGACCCGGCCCCCACAACACCACAGTGTCCGGCCAGGCGACTCCGCCGGCGCTGCAGCCGACCACCGCAGCGGCGTCACCGGCCCCGTCGCCGGTGAGGTCGGCCAGCACCGGGTCGGGTGGCACCTGAAGGTCGACGTAGCCGTCGGTGGGTCCGAGGCCGGGAAGGCTGCCGTCGATAAGTCGGCCAGCCGGGTGCTCGCACAGTGAGGGAACGGGGGCTGTCTGCAGCTCGGCGCTGGTGACGCCTCGGGCGGTCGCTCCCTCGACGGAGAACTTGATGCCGTTGAAGTAGCGGATGCTGTCGACGGTCCCCACTACGCCCTGCAGGAGCTGCTGCACACCGCTGATGAGCCATTCGACAGCGCCGAGCAGGAATGCGGCGAGGCCGCCGGTGATGCCGTAGGCGATCGCCCACTGGTCCTGGAGGCAGCCAATGGCAAACTTGTACGTTCTGACGAACACGTCGGCCACGCCCGCGGCATCGGATGGGTCGGCGTGCGTGAGGTCGATGCCCTGCCGGATGCACTGGCTAGAAGTGAACAGCGTCTTCGCGGCGTTCGCGAGGGCCGACGGCGACGGCGACTTCGCCCCCGGGATCTTGCCCAGCACCATGGCGAGGGTGTCGATGCCGTACAGGAATGCAGAGGCCAGATAGGCGTTGCTGTCGATGGTGACCGTGGCAATCGGATTCTGGTTGCCCTGAGCGGTGAGGGTGATTGCCTGGCCGGGCGGGACGATGGCGATCTTGCGGCCGTGAGGCGGGGCGGCGATCTTCTCCGCGACCCAGGCGGCGATCGTCTTGTCGGCCTCGTCGGCGCTGGTCACCGAAGAGGTCCACTGGTCCGGGAACTCCACGCTGAGCGCATAACCGCGGTTGTTGGCGATCCGCAGCTGCGCAAGCCCGTCATTGACTCCGGCGCAGCTCTTCAGAATGGGAACGTCGGGGTGGTCGGTGCCGACAACGAAGCCCTCGGCCTCGAGCTGATCGACGCCCGGGCAGGTGGGCTGCTGGGCGTGGTCCTCGACATTGAAGATCTTCTTCAGCCCGGTCGTCATAGCGTTCTTGACCGGCCCGAAGTCCAGCCGGAACGGCCGCCACGAGGACAGGTGCGGCGACTGGGCGGAGACCGTCTGAGACGCGGCGTCGTAGGTCGACGGCACCGTCGTCCAGTCGCCGACGTTCTCGTCGTAGTAGGCCATCAGCGCGGCATCCGGCCCGGGATCGCCCTCGACGGCCGGAGCGGGCGGAGCGGGTAGGGTGAGGGTCACCTGCCCGGTCAGCTGGGTGCCGGTGAGGCGGAAGTCGTAGGCAACTCCGACAGGCAGGCCTGCGGCTGACGCCGGTGGTGAGGCGAGCACGCTGCCCACCAGCTCGCCGCTACCGCTGACCGCTCCGGCGGGCACGGCCACGGATGCGCCACCGGGCATCTTCAGCGTGGCTTCCGAGTTGACGTCCACCGCCACCGAGGTCCTGTCTGGATCGGCGGCCGGCGGAGGAGTCCCTGAGCTTGTACAACTGGACAGCGCCACCACGGCGACCAACGGCAGCACGAGCCACGGCCGACGAGTTCGCTGCGCTGCTTTGAACACCAGTGCCCCCCGTAGCGGCATGCCGCGCATCCAAGCACGCGGTCACCGCCCCTGGGCGGGTCATCCGCATGGGCAAAGTAGGTATGTCCGCGCAGCCCGTACCGACGACGGCTCCGCCTGCTCCTCCGGCGCGGCCTCGGTCAGCTCACCGGCCACACGGGGGCAGAGGGTGGTTGCTCCATGCCCGGCAGCCGAGGAAGAGGGCGCTTGGCGGGTAATCAGCGCCTTATCCCCGCTGATGCGGTCCACTACACCGCTCGGTGCCCACGGGTAGCTCCGCTCATGGACGGCACTCCGCCGCAGCCGGAGGGTTGGGGGCTTCCCCATTGGCCTCAACGCGGGGAACGGTAAGGCGCTCATCTTCCCAGGCCGCCCCACCCTTGCCCTTACCGCTGGATGACCCACGCCGCTCGGCTGCCAGACGACTCGTACAGCACCACAAACTGGCCCGCAGGGTTGCCCGTGTTGTCAAAGCAGACGTCACCATACGTTTTCTCGGCTGGAGCCAGACGACCCGAGCCGAGCAAGCCGGCGCCAGAGTGACCCGCGGTCTCTAGTCGCGTGACGCTGCGAGATGCCCCGGACGGATCTTGTAGAACCCAGTCGGAGTTGCTAAAGCTCAACGTATTTTCGCCGTTGTTGATGATTGTGACGGTGGTGCAGAGCATCGTGAGGTTGTCTAACGACTGAACATGACCGGGGGGCGGATAGAGTGCCGTCGCAACGAGGTCCAGCTCGCCGAGGGTGATCACGGTGGCGGGCTCAGACGCTACATCGTTGCCCGTCTTGCCCTGGAAGTCTGGGCCCGAGGACGCAGGCTCCACCGGCGCGTCACCGGCCGAGTCAGCGCCAGCGTCGCCTTCTGAGCAGGCCGATAATATGAGCGCTGCCGCCGCGCAAAAGGCAAGCGCGCTAGTCCTGATCGTGGTCATTTGGGCATTCTTATCGATGTGCGATCTGCTGTACACAGACTGACCGAGCGTCAGGCCCGGCTCGTATTGACGAGTCGGATGAGTTCCGGTACGTCAGGCGTGCGGCAGGTTGATGCTGACGTGAGTGGATCCCGGCGTGCGGAACTGAACGTGTCGGCGTTGCAGTCAGCGACAGTCGCGATGACTACGTCGGCGTAGACCTCTGAAGTGACCCCCATCGGCTGCACACCTCCAGAGTTGGCGCGAGCCAGGGAAGAAGGGCCCCGGGGGGGCCGACAGAGCAAGTACCCCGAGGAGTTCCGGCAGCGAGCATCGCAGCTGGTCCTGGACAGCAGGCGCAGCGTCCGTGACGTGGCGGGCGAGCTGGGGAACAACCACGAGAAGCTGCGCAACTGGGTCGCCGCCGAACGTCGGCAGCGGGCCGACGGTCCGGCCGCACTGAGACCGAGCGAAGAAGACCGCGGCTTTTTCAGGATCGCGCGCTCGAGTTCCAGCTCGGCGACCTTGCGTCGCAGCCGGGCGAGCTCGAACCGTTCATCGGCACTGGTGGCCCATGGGCGCCGAGCTCGCCGATGCCTATGCCATCGAGGCCGCTTGGGAAGCGTGGGTGGACCATCGCCGGGTCTATGGCGCCCGTCGACTGACTGCTGAGGTCCGCGACCGCGGGCACGTCTGGAACCGCAAGCGGGCGGCCCGGCTGATGCGCGTCGGCGGCATCGAAGCGATCCATCGCCGGCGACGGGGCAAGTACGGCCGTCGCGCCGGCTCCACCGCGACGGCCCCGGACCGGGTCCAACGCAACTTCACCGCGGCCGCGCCCAACCAGCTCTGGGTCGCCGACATAACCTATCTGCGCTCCTGGGAGGGCTCGTGGCAGCCGGAGCCCACCCATGCTGCTGGAGCGGTCTTTGCGTCGCACAACAAGGCCTTGACCTCGACCAGCAACTTCCGGATGCTTCCTGGGCCGGAAGGCGGTCACGGGGGATGGGCGGTGCTGCATGACCACGTCGCACGATTCACGCCGGTCCGGCCGGCCGTCAGCGCGCAGACCTCGGACGCGGCTTCCGCTGTTCGCGGTCCTGGCCGTGGTGGCCCTCGCAGCCATCGCCGCGGTGCTCCTGCTCACCCGGTCGTCGGAGGAGGCGTCTGTCGCGGACCCGCCGGCCGCGCCATCGTTGACCGAGGAGCAGGCCCAGCAGCTGGCCGGGCAACTGGCCGACCCTGACCCGGCGGTCGTGGCGCCGGCGATTGCGGAGGCCGTTCGCGCCGAGTATGAGGCCGCGGCAGCGCCCCTCGTACCCGCCGGCGGAACCTTGACCATTGATCCGGCCACGTTCGTCTCCGGGCTAGAGCCCGGATACGCCACCGTCCAGGCCAGCGCGTCCGGCCCGCAGGTTGGTCAGTTCCTCGTCGCCCTGGTCTATGAGAACCAGGAGTGGCACGTACTCGCGACGGTGCCCCAGTGATCGCAGCTTTGCGCCGCGGGCTGTGGGTGGCGCTGCTGGCGCTGCTGGCGGCCACCCTTCCCGGGGTGGGGGCGGCGGCGGCCGCGCTGCCCGCCGCCTCGGACGCGCTGTGCAACGACGTCGCTCCCGGCCGGCAGAACATCGGCACCCAGACCGTTGTCCTGCTCGTGCACGGCTACAACTCCGGTGTGCACGCCTGGACCGGCGGCGACGGCGCGATGATTTCCACGCTGAGCCTCATTCAGGGCGTCACCGTGCGCGCCTTCGACTATGGCGAGGTTTCCGACGAGTGGGTGACCAACCCCGACATCGGGCCACGGCTCGGTGCGACGATCTTCTGCTACGGCAACGCGTCAGCCGAGCAGGGCGGCACGGGCAAGGTCGTCATCGTCGCCCACTCCATGGGCGGCTTGGCCACCCGCTGCGCTCTGGACGAGAAATGCAGCGGATACGCGGGCAACGCCGAGCGCGTCGGCATGGTCGTCACCCTGGGCACGCCGAATGCCGGCTCTTTCCTGGAGGCCCCTGGCAGCGGCGCCCACACGGGAGTCGGCAGCGCCCTCGGCGCGCTGTGCTGGGTGGGCGAGACCGCCGGTGCTCCAGCGAAGGACGTGTGTGACCACGTTCGGGCACTGTCCACCAGCAATGCGTCGAAGGCTTTTGTGCCGGGCTCCTCCCAACTGAACGAGCTGCCGGCCTTCCCCGCCGAGCTCGAGGTGCACGCCGTCGCCGGCCAGACCACGCTCAGCGTCCGGCAGTTCTTTGGCCCACCGCTGAGCATGAAGGCCGGCGACCTGGTGGTCGGCGTGGACTCCGCAACCGTCGGCACCGACGACGTCCCACCGGTCGTCGTCGACTGCGGCACCTGGTCTTTCGTCGCCGCGCCAGTGCTCAAGGTCCCGGCTGCCGGCATCGAGCAGTTCGGGTCGTGCTGGCACGGCAGCGAGACCTCCTACATCGACTTCGTCTCCGCCACATCTCAGTTCGTCGCCGAGTACCAGCCGCCGATCCCCTCCAGCCCAATGGGGCAAACCAGCGCGACCGGCACCGAAATCATCGTGACCTGTCATGCGGACGAGAAGTTCAACAATCTGACCGTGTACGACACTGATTCCGGCAATGTGTTGGACACTGTCCAAGCGCCCCTGGACTTGGGCGGCCAATACACGACATCCGCGGGAACGGTGTCATTCGGTCAGCACGACGAAGATACCGGCGACTACTCATTTCAGAACTTCGGGCCGGACTTCGCGTCGGTCCCGGGCGTGGCCGTCTTCCCCGACGGTCGACAGGTCGCGGCCAGCGTGTCCCTCGGCGACTCGTCGCTTTCCTTCGCTGGCCCGGTGCCGGCTGCCCCGACCGGCTTTGGCGCCGCGCCACCGAGTAGGGTGCTCGATGCGCTCTACACCGCGGACGGAAGCCTATGGTGGGTCGAACTCCCTCCGGGCAACGAGTCGTACGTCGTAAAGAACGACATGGGCGAAAATCATGTTTTTCCCCTCAAGGAGGAAGGCCCCGCCGAAGAGGCCACCGGCTTTTCGCTGTACCGCGACGGCGGCTGGTATGTAACCCTTGCCAATTACAATAATAACAAGTATCGAATCGCTTCAGGTGAACTCATCGACTCGTCCGAATTCGCCCCAGCATGGTGGAACTACTACACGGGCGGGGAGGAGCTTCTGCCCGATACGCAGTACACAATCGGGCTGGGGCGGTACCGAACCGACGGCACATCCATAGCTTTCTGCGCGACCCCGCCGGGTAACACATCAAACACGCTTTTCACGGTGGCCAACACCGGCGGGGAGCCGACCGAGGTGGTGGCGAACATCGTGGACGAGGGCATCGTCTACTACGGCCCCGACCGCTGATGTACGGACCGACGCCAGGCGGGCGCACCCCGCCGCCAAGCCGCCAAGCCGCCAAGCCGCCAAGCCGCCAAGCCGCCAAGCCGCCAAGCCGCCGAGCCGCCGAGCCGCCGAGCCGCCAAGCCGCCAAGCCGCCAAGCCGCCAAGCCGCCAAGCCGCCAAGCCGCCAAGCCGCCAAGCAACTTCCTCGGTGCCGCCACGACTCGCATGCTCACGTGGATCGCGAGCCTCCATCAGGCCTGACTTTGCTCATTTGCTTAGTGCGTGACGTCCCGAACTTCGGAGCGCGTCGAGGATCGCCTGCTGGGGTGCGGGGATGGCGGGAGCGAAGGTCTGGGTGGTGCCGTTGATCGCGATGGTCGCCGAGCGCAGCGGCCGGAGTTGACGGATGAGGTTGCCGATCGCCAGCCCGGTGCGGTTCTGGGCTTCTCGGGCGACGGCGAGGGCTGCGAACACGATGGTCAGGTGGGCCTCGATCGCGTCGCGGGTGTGGTGGAACATCGGCCGGGCCCGCAGATCGGTCTTCGACATCCGGAAGGACTGCTCGACCCGCCAGAGGTCGTGGTAGCTGGCGATGACCTCGCCGGCGGGCATGATCGTCGCGGGGATGTTGGTGACGTAGCCCTTCAACCCGACTAGGGCTCGTGCCCGGGCCAGGGACCCCTCGTCCAGCGACCTGCTGCCGTTGGTCGTCTTGACGAACCTCGGGGTGCGAGCAGCGCGTTCGCCGGCGACGACCTCCCGGGCCCGGGTCTCCTGCAGAGCGAGAGTCTTGCGGTCCCGGGCTGCGCGTTTGGCCGAGTACGCCCACACCGCCCGCCACGACCGGGGATGTGCCGCGGGGTCCCACACTGGTTCGGCCCTGCGGCTGATGTCGTTCTCGCTACCCCCGCCGCTCTTGCCGCCGCTGCCTTTGCCCCTGTTGGTCATGGGGGTGATGGTGTCGATCACCTGGCCGTCAGCGAACGCATCGCCGTGCCAGTGGAAGTGCGACTCCAGATCCACTGGGGCCTTGGTCGCCCGGGAGCCGACGATGAACCGCAACTGCGCGTCATCCAGTGCGCGCAGGTTGGCCGCTGAGAGCATCCCGGCGTCGGCGACCACGACCATGTCGGCCAGGGAGTGCCGTTGCTGGAATTGCTCGATGATCGGCACAAGGGTCGCGGTCTCGGCCTTGTTGCCTTCGAAGCAGCCGATCTCCAGCGGGAACCCGTTCCGGTCGACCAGCAGACCGACCACGACCTGCGGGTCGACCCGGCGCTCCTTGGAGTAGCCGACCTTGCGCAGGTCGTCTTCTTTCTCGGCCTCGAAGTACAACGTGGTCACGTCGTACAGGCACAGCGACAGGTCCCCGCTGACGGCGGCGTGGGTGAAACAGGCGGCGGCGATCCGGTCGCGGTAGCCGTCCTTCCTGGCCCGCCGCAGAGCGCGGTTCATCGTGGCGTAGCTCGCCGGGGTCCGGCCCAGATCGCGCAGCACCCGACCGGCGTCGGCCAACGAGGCGGGCTCCACGATCCGTGCGAGAACCAGATCGGCGAACACCTCATCGGTGACCTCGGCGAAGCCCAGCGCGGTGAACACCGAGGCCAGGGCGTCGTACAGCAGCCGTGACCCGGTGCTCACGACCCGGCCGGCGCCATCACGCCCGGTCTTCACCGGGGCTGCCGTGGCCAGATCCAGGGCGCCCTGCCTGGACGGCGCGCCCACCAGCGGCACCACCTGCGGGATGGGCTCCACACCGAGGTCGAGCATCTCTTGCGCAGGGTCGGCCAGCAGCTCCCGCGCCCGTTCCATCAGTACCCCGAGCTCGGCGTCGGTGTGCGCCGAACCGACGTGGGCGACGATCCGCTGCCGACCTCCCGAGTACTCCGCGACCTGCACCGCCGTGGCCCCCGACGCGGTCCGAACCCGCCGGATGAACGCCACCCCACGACCCTAAGCCGCCCGCTTAGTGCGTGAAATACATACCAAGCCGACGCGTCCCCGCAGGTCAGCGAGCCGCTGCAGAAACGATCATGGCGACGTGAGCAAAGTCAGGAGGGCGAGCAGGCCCTCGCGCATCGAGCCGGCGATCTCGGCCATCGCCACGCTCACCCGCTCCGGGACGACGAACCCGTCGCCGGTAGGCGTGTCGATCTTGTCCTTCTGGTACTTCTTGGTCACGGCGGTCCCCTGCTCGAAGTGGTGTCTTGGCGGACGCCCAACACCTACCTCACGGCCGGTGCGGGCGGGGGACCGCCACCTCAACTTCTACGAGACCCGGGACAACCTCCCGGCGTATTCAACGCGGGCCAACGTGAGCAAACGCCTCAAGATCAAATCGCAGGGTTAGTGGTTCGAGTCCACTCGGGGGAGCTCTGACCAGGCCATATGGCTTGAAGGCTGCATGCCATGCATCATTTACTCATCGAGAACGGATGAGGCAACACCTGCTGCCGGTGCCCCGTCACCATCACCGGGCGTCGAGTGGCGTAAGCCCTGGCGGCAGGCCGTACATCTGGTCCTGGATGACGTCGATGATGGCTGGACGGTCCTGGGCCAGGGCCTCGTCCACTGCCGAGGCCAGGTCGGCATCGGTCTCCACGCGGACGCCGAAGCCCCCGAGTGAGCGAGCGAAGTCCGCGAAGTCCGGGTTGCCATAGAAGACGCCGAGATAGCGGCCGCCGTGGGTGGATCGTTGACGGTCGCGGGTGTTTCCGTACGAAAAGTTGTTCATGACGATGTTGACCAGGCCGATCTTCTCCCGGACGCAGGTCTCGAAGTCCTGGGCGACCATCCAGAAACTGCCGTCACCGCTGACGGTGACGACCCGCTGGCCCGGTCGTGCCAGCGCGATACCCATGCCGGCCGGTAGTCCCCACGCCATGGCGCCACCGGCTGATGCGTAGAGACTGCGCGCGCGGGGAAGCCGCAAGTACCGATGGGTCCACGGGGCGAAACTGGGCGCGTCCTGCAGTAGGAGCACCCCGTCCCGGGTGGCCAGCTGCTGCAGGACGCGAACCGCGGTGAGACTGCTGACGCCGATACCGGGGTCGTCGGCGGCCAGGTCCTCCGACTCAAGAGAGGACACCCTGTCGAACTCGCACCGCAGGGTGCGCAGGCGGGCCCGCCGAGACTCAGCCTGTCCGTCGCTCGGAGCCGGCGCGGCAGCGGCCAGGGATTCGGCAGCGAGCCGCGCGTCGGACACCAGTCCCACGTCGGGCACGTACACCTTGCCTAGCTCGGAGGCATCGATGTCGACGTGCACGAGGCGCGTGGTGGGGGAGAGGAGGGTCCATCTCTTCGTGGTGAACTCGGAGAACCGGCAGCCGAGGGCCAACAGGACATCGGCATCCCGCACGACTTGCTCGGTTACCTCGTGGGCGCCGTAGCCCAGAGCTCCCAGGTATGCCGGGTGGTCATGCGGGACGGTGTACTGACGCATCCAGGTAGTCACGACCGGCGCGGCGAGCCGTTCAGCGAGTCGAAGGTAGCTGCCCGGGTCACCGACGGCGCCGCCACCCAGCACGATTGCGGGCCGCTCCGCGGCGGCGAGCAGGTTGGTCGCCTCCCGCACGCCGCCGTCGGCGGGTGCCGGCGGGTGACTCCGCCGCCGCGGAGCAGGCCGCAGCTGCTCGGGGGCGGGCGCCTGCTGCACATCGAGGGGGAGGGAGACGACGACGGGCCCCGGGCGGCCGGTGACGGCGGCGCGCAGTGCCCGCTGGAGCAGTTCCGGGATGCGCTGGACCTCGTGGATCTCGACGGCCCACTTCGTCATGGGCCGGAAGGTCGCCACGACGTCCATCTCCTCGAAGGCGCCGCGTTCTGTGATGCTTCCGGGCACCTGCCCGATGAGCGCGAGGAGGGGGACGGATTCGTCGTAGGCGTTCTGGACGGCGATCGCCAGGTTGGCTGCTCCCGGCCCTCGAGAGGCCAGACAGACACCCAGTTGTCCGCCGGAACGGGACACCCCGTCGGCGAGGAATCCGGCGACCTGTTCGTGCCGGGTCACCACGAACCGGATCGCGTCCTGACGGGCGAGGCTGTCGATGAGGTCCATGACCGTCGTGCCGGGCACGCCGGCCACGAGGTCGACTCCCTCCTGCCTGAGGCATTCGATGACCAGGTCGGCGCCCGTGCGCCGATGCGGTCCGCCGGAAGCCGTGGACCGAGCCGGGCCCGACACGGAACTCCTTTTCGTCGGGCCCGGCCTCTCGGCACCGACGGCTGGGACACCGGCGCGGAGTTCCCCAGGCATTACGTGGCGGGGTTCCAGTAGGCGAACCCGAGACCGGTGACCGCGTGGTGCAGGGGGACGTAGTCCACCACGTGAGCGGGGAGACCGGCGAAGGCCCCCGCCACCACGATCCAGGAGCGGATCTCTCCGGTGCCACCCCGAAGCGTGTCGGAGTCGAAGCCGAACAGTCTGGTCAGCTCGTCGCCTCGTCCCTCCGCGATCCGGTCGAGTACCCAGTTGTCCAGCCGCTGGTCGATCCAGCCTGCTCGTGGCCCCATTGGGTCGTGCGAGAGGCCGCCGGAACCGAAGACGGCGATGCGCTCGGGCCTGCCGTCCGCGATGTCCCGGATGGCTGCGCCCAGGTCGTAGCAGCGCTGACCGGAGGGAAGAGGGTCGTGATAGGCGTTGAGGAAGATCGGGATCACGGGGATGCCTGCGTCGGCCACTCCGAGGAAGTGCGCGGGACGGGTGAACGCGTGCCCGATGCCGTCCGGGCGGCTGAGTGGCCGGAGTTCTGTCATCACTGCCGGGTCGAAGCCGCGTTGGATGAGACCGGCGGCAAAGTGGGAAGCGAGCTCACTGTGACACTTGAGGTCCACGCGGCGGTCGACGCCGGGTTGGTCACGGAACCGGGGAAGCGTGCTTCCGCTTACCTCGCTGCCGCAGAAGACGGCGAGTGTTGGGTTGAACGCCGGTCCGAATACCTCATTCTGGTCGTCACCGACGATGACCAACGCGTCCGGCCGCGCGGCTTCCAGTGTCTGGCGCAGCACGGCGACGCCAGCGTCGATCCGCTGCCGGGCGACCGCATTCGTCTCAGGTGTCTCCGCAGCGGCGGCCTGGGGCTGCGGCACGACGCCGGTCGCCATTTCGTACGCCGTGGGCCACAAGTCGGCCGGGAGGAGCATGGCAGGCGCGTGCGACGACGCGACTCCGAGAACGAGCATCAGTTTCCTCCGATGGTAGGGACGCTCACGTAGACGTTCCCGTTCGTGACCGTGACCTCGTAGGTCTGGACCGGGAAGAGTGCGGGAAGCGACCGAGGCTTGCCGGTGGCGAGGTCGAACCGGGCCCAGTGCAGCGGGCACTCCACCTGGCAGTCCTTCACCTCACCCTCAGCGAGGGAGGCCGTGGCGTGGCTGCAGGTGTCGCTCAGCGCGTAGAACCGGCCCTCGTCGTTGAACACCGCCACGGGCTCGGGCAGGTCGGGAAGCTCGATGCGGATGCCCTCACCTACGGGAACGTCCTCCACCGCGCACATGTAGACCTGGCCCATCGATGACACTGCCAACCTTCAACTCCCCACCGGTTCAGGCGTCCACGCGGCGACGGCCATCACCATCATTGCTCCAAGACAAATGGCCGGTATTCCATGAATTCCGCGGGACTGTCGCCGAGTGCGCCAATGGGGGTGATCGAGGTGCAGCTCAATCCCGCACTGTTCTCGGAGGTCCGCATCGGTCACGCTCGGCGAGCTTGGGGACCACGGCGCCTTCCCGGTTTCCCGGCAACGGTCGAAGTGGAGTCGACTGTCCCGTGCGACCAGGGCCCCGGTAGGCGTACCAGGAGTACCCGCCCGTGAAGTGCGACGGCCCGTCGCAGGCATAGATCGCCGTCCGCGCGCGCCTGAGCCACCGCTAAGCATGAGCGCTAACCGTTCACCCCCGCCGCCCTGGACGTAGTGGGTTCTGACGTCGTCCTCCGTCTCGGCCATGGCCCAGGCCTGCGGCACCAGCACGAACCGCGACCGCCACGGGCCTCCGGCCGCGGCACGGCGCACACTCGTCACGCCGCTGCGAGGAATTCGAGTGCGATACGGTTGAATTCCGCTTCGTGCTCGATCTGCGCCCAGTGGCCGCAGTTGCGGAACACGTGCAGACGCGAGTCGGGGATGTCTCGCAGCAGCTGCAGGCCGATCTCCAGCGGGTTCACCCGGTCCTCCCGACCCCAGACGATGAGTGTCTTCGCCGCGATCCTGGAGAACTCGTCGGTCTGGTCGCGCCACGGCGCCGTGGAGCGAGCTGCGGCATTCCGATGCGATTCCTTGCGTGCCGCCTGCACCCTTTCCTCGAGCGCCCCAGACGTCATGAGGCTGGGGTCGAACAGCATGGTGTTGACCAGCGCCTGCATCGTCTCGACGTTCGGGTCTCTGCCGGCCTCGGCGAGCCGCCGGTGCCCTTCGGTGGGCTGCGGCGCGATCACGGTGCGCGTCTTGCCGGCCGCTCCAATAAGGATTAGCCGTTCCGTCCGCTCGGGGTAGTCGACGGCGAAGGCCATCGCCGTGGTGCCACCCATGGAGTTGCCGACGAAGCTGGCCTTCTCGATGCCGAGTGTGTCCATCAGATTGCGCAACGCCCGCGCCCGCACCGTCGTGGCAGGTTCGCTCTCAAACACCACCGGGTCCGACCCACCAAAGCCCAGCATGTCGACCAGCAGCGTCCGATGCCGCTCAGCGAACCGCCCGATGTTGCCACTGAAGTTCGACCACGCCGTCGCACCTGGACCGCCGCCGTGAAGCATGATGACCGCCGGGCCCTGCCCGTCCTCGTGGTAGTGGAGGCGGTAGGGCCCGGCCTGTGCGTAGCTGCCCGTGCCCTCCTCGCCGAGAGTGGCCACAGCCTGTGTCATGGACTTCCCTTTCCGACAGATTTTCGGTGATTGAGGATCAGAAGAAGATGGCGATGCCGCGGGGCAGCACCGTCGCGTCGAGGTGCACCTCGCGCCGCGCGATCTTCCAGCCGCCGTCGACGCGTCGTAGGCGGTCCCAGCGTCGGCCGGCCCACCACGCTTCATCGCGCAGCTTCCGGGCCTGGCGGACGGTGAACGCGCTCCGCACGTTGACCTCGTCGGGGTTGTCCGTCTCGTCCGCGACCACGTTGCTGATCAGGTGACAGGTCATCGACACCGGGGTCTCCACGTGGGAGTAGCCGGTGGCGTCCTTACGGACCCGCACAGTCAGCATCTGCTTGTCGTCCTTGATCATGGGATGTCCAGCCGGCGCGACGTCCCCCTGCAGGTACTCGCGGAGGGGGACGAGGTACTCGGCGTCCTCAGTGAAGAGGTCCAGCCAGTCCTCGAGGCGATGCTCGTCCAGGATGTGCGCCTCGCGGTAGAGGAAGTCCTCGAGCTCCCCCTTCAGCGCCCAGTCGACTGCCATGGTCAGCTCCGTTCCATCATCTCGAGCCAGAACCGGTAGAACCGGCGCTGATTGCCCTCACTCGGGGTGGGACCGAGGTTTCCGGGCAGGCCCTTCGGGCCTTCCTCCTCGTGACCGAACTGCAGGCCGTAGTGAAACGGGCGGTCCCAGTTGCGCCGGGCGCGCCCCGCCTCGACCATCCGCTCGAAGTTCTCGACGTCATCCGGTGCGATCACTCCGGCCATGTGCTGGCCCTGGTACACGCGCTGAACCGCCAGATCCTTGACTGCTTGCGGCGCGTCCCGCTCCACCATGGTCCACTGCCAGCACTCGTGTTCGACGGGCCCACGCGGGTGGAACGACTGGAAATGCCGCCCGATCATGGGGGAGAAAAAGCCCATCAACCCCAGGTTGGGAAACAGTCCTCCATGCATGAAGCTATACGGCTTCAGCTCCCGGTCCTTCGCAATCTCGAGAAGCTGACGCTGCCGGTATTCCACCCACTCGACCGCCTCCGGTCCCAGTTCCTGAGCCTCTGCCAGGTCCCGCTTGTACAGCGCATCGTTGCCGGCCACGACCATGCCCATGCCTAGCGGCGCACTCCGTCCGGATCCGGCGAATCCCTCGTACATCGGCGGGTCTGTGGTGCCGGGATAGGTGATGATCGGGATCCTGATCCCTTTCCCCATAAAGTCCTGCACCATCGCAAGCCAGGAGATGTGGGTGGCCGCGTATACGTGATAGGAATCCCCGATGAAGTTCTCGGAGACGAGCTTCCAGTTCCCGGGCGAGCGGTACCGGTGCCACCCAGGCAGCATCTCCAACCCACCGACGGGCCCCCCGAGGACGAAGTTCTCCAGCCACCAGCGCACGTCCTCGCCGAGCCACTCGTCGAGTGCGGGTGCCGCAGGATCGAAGGACGCGAAGAGCAATCCGTGGAAGTTCGCGACGTGCGCGACCTCTTCCAGCCCCAAGGCCACCTTGTCCAGTTCTCCCCGGTAGACCATCTGCTCCAGCGGTGCCCCGGTCAGTGTGCCGTCGAGGCCGAAGCTCCAACCGTGGTAGGAGCAGGTGAATCCCTTCACGTTGCCGCGGTCGAAGAGGCACACCTGGTTGCCCCGGTGGGAGCACTTGTTCACCAGGACCCGGATCTGTCCTCCGGCGTCCCTCACCACGATGACGGGCACCTCGCCCATGTAGTTGGTGATGTAGTCGCCGGGCTTGCGAACCATGTCCTCGTGGCCGACGACGAGCCATGCGCGATTGAAGACGCGCTCGGCTTCCATTCGGTACAGGTCTTCGTCGAAGTGGATCGCTGACGCGACCCGCCCGTTTCGCCAGTCGACGATGTCCCGCAGTTCACCGACGTTCGACATGGTGGATCCCTCCTGTGGGAAATGCAGACGTCACACTGTGCGAATGGCGTCCTGAATCCGTTCTCGGCCGCCGCGCCGTGACCGAGGAGCCGTTGTCCGGTCTTCTGGGGGTCATTTCCTTGGCCTGGGCATGGTCTGTGCGCTCCTATCCGAATGGTTCATGGCCGGACGGGCGGCACCGCGACATCCCGGACGCCCCTGTGGTACGGAGCAGGACGTTATGACGAGCGTCTCAGTGTTGTCCATAGCATTATTCGGATTGAAGCTATGCCCCTCAGGTATTGATCAGGAGCGGACCGACGGCGTCCATCAGGGCTCCGGAGCGGTTCCCGGCTCGGGCCCACACGGAAGGGGGCCGGTCAAGTCCCCGGGCGTGGTGTGTGACGGCTACCGCGTGATCTTCATGTCTGGTCAGGCGCTGAGCGTCGGGATGGTCGGCTGCGTGGTCACCTCC